>CAMYAA010000010.1 GCA_947253615.1 uncultured Sutterellaceae bacterium | reverse complement strand
CTGCATATCGTCGGCAGCGTCAGATGTGTATAAGAGACAGTTACGAGATGGTTCAGAAAACGGTCGCCACGGGCATCGAAGTGATGTTTGCGGTCTCGGCCCCGACGGCGATGGCCGTTGAAATGGCCGAGCGTTCGAACTTAACGTTATGTGCGTTCTCGCGCTATGGTCGCACAAACGTTTATACGCACCCAGAACGTTTATTAGATTTAGGGTAGCGCCCAGATTAACATTGGGGATCAGGGGATTTCTCGCTTGTCGGTGCGAAGAAGTCCCCTTTTTTTGACCAAAACAAAGAGCCACCCGTAGGTGGCTCTGGTGTGAACTCAAAGACGATTAGCGATTGTGTGCTTTATCGTGTTCTTCCTTAACGTTGCGACGCAACACATCGAAGGCATCGTGGACCGCGGCCAAGGCGTCCATGTGGGCGCGTTTGACGATGAGATCCTTGCCTGAGCAGGCCTTTAAGTTAACAAGAACGGTAAATTCACCATGCGCTTTGCTCGTTTCTTGGGAAACCGTAACTTTGCAGGGCCCAAGTTCAGGGTCAAAACGGCGGAGCGCTTCGAGCTTTTCTTCGACGGATTGCTCTAAGGCAACGGAACGATTGATGCCGTGGAAGATGATATTCAGAGATTGGGGCATAGATGTACCTCTCTTGTTATGGTCTAGAGTCAATCTCTCTCGTTAGAGAGGGGTGACTCTCTAAAAGTAGCGTCTCGGTCAAGTCGGGCGACTTAGGCGGCGGTGAGCTTTGTGCTTTGGTCTTAGCGAAGGGCCGCGTACTCGTCCTCATGACGGTGCCGTTACTGGTCTGGCGATTCTTCATCGCCTTAACACTACTATACCAAATTTCCCAAAAAATGCTCAAAGAAAAAAATCCGAGAAAAAATCAATCGGTTGGGGATAAGTGCTGCATGAACTTAGTGTTTTCACTTAAAATAAATCGTTTAGGGTGAAAGTGAAAACCACCCTGTTACCGCATTTTGAAGCTTTCTTTGTTATTTGCCGAGTGGTTTGGTCAAGCAAGGGGAGCAATTTTAAGAGTATAGATAATGGATCGTAAACCTTGGCAGAGCAGCGGGTCGCATCGCACCTCGTTTAATTCAGATCGTGAAGATTTCGGGGATCGCCGTTTCCGTGGCGATAGTGATCGTCGCTCCGATCGTCGCGAATCTTTTGGTCGTCCTGACCGATCGGATCGCACGGATCGCTTTGAACGTTCGGACCGTTCGGATCGTCCGAACCGTTTTGATCGTTCGGACCGCTTTGAGCGCTCTGACCGCTTTGATCGTTTTGACCGCGCTGAACGCGGTGATCGTGGGGATCGCGGTGATCGTTTTGGTCGTGGTGACCGCAATGAACGTGGTTCGAGCCGCTTTGGTGGGCGTTCGGGCTCGCGTTTTGGGGACAATCGTGGGGGTGAACGTCGTGATTCGCGTGAACGTTTCAGCGTTCGTTCGGGTCCTCGCGCTCGTGCGCAGCAATTGCGTCAATTTGATGCCACGGCTGAATTCATGCAGCACGGTATTGTTCGTTTAGATCCGGATTTAAAGAGTGCCTTTAAGAGCTCGGACGACGTGAACAAGACGTTACGTCAGTTAGTGACCTGGATGCGTCAGATGTCGGAACAAACTGCCGTTGAAACGAATGAGGCTGCGCCTGAAGTCGTTGAAGAAACGCTTGAAGTCACCACGTTGAATGAAGGTTGTTTTGAGGACGACGACGAACTCGAATGCGATGAAGCCTGCGAGTGCGAAGCCGAAGAAGAAGTTCCTGGGGCTGACTGCTGTTGTGAAGAGGAAGAAGAGGGTAATGACGCGTGTGAATGCGCGGCCTCTGAAGACAAACCTGCAGCTTCGTGCGATAAGGTTCAACCGTAATCTCACCGGTTCTGATTAACGCTCAAAGCTAGTTAAAACGCTAGCTTTCGAGCGTTTTTCTTTATGACGAAGGCCTTTTATTGGGGAAAGTTCGATATTCCGTATAAAGGGTTTTTCAGTACACTCAAGAAGGGAGTCTTGAGCTCCCACTTTTTTATTAGTCTTTTTGAACAATGACTTATATACTTGCACTCGATCAAGGGACAACGAGTTCTCGCGCGATGGTTTTGAATCGTCAAGCGGAGATTGTCTCTCTGGAGCAAAAGGAGTTTACTCAGCACTATCCCGAGTTAGGTTGGGTAGAACATGACTCCCTCGAAATTTGGGAGACTGAGCTCCATTGTGCGCGTGAAGCGTTAAAAAAGGTTGGCTTGAGCGCGGACGATATCGGGGGTATCGGTTTGACCAATCAGCGTGAAACCACGGTGATTTGGGATCGTAAGACCGGGGCTCCGATTCATCGAGCGATTGTCTGGCAAGACCGTCGTACGGTGAATTACTGTGTGGATCTGCAGCGTCTTGGTTTAGAAGTTGTCGTGCGTGAGAAGACGGGGTTACGTATTGATCCGTATTTCTCCGCGACGAAGATCAAATGGATTTTGGATCATGTGCCCGGGGCTCGCGAACGTGCGGAACGTGGTGAGTTAGCGTTTGGGACGATTGATTCGTGGCTCATTTGGAATTTGACCAAAGGTCGTGTACACGCCATTGACATTACCAATGCCTCTCGCACGATGATGTGCAATTTATTGACGGGGCAGTGGGATGATGAGCTCTTGGACGTGTTAGGGATTCCGCCAGCCTTGTTGCCTGAAATCGTTCCGAGTTCGGGTATTTTGGGGTATACGGATCCTGAAATTTTTGGTAAACCCATTCCTATCTGCGGGGTTGCGGGCGACCAGCAAGCGGCCACGTTTGGGCAAGCGGTTTACGAGCCAGGCTGTGCGAAGAATACGTATGGCACGGGTGGCTTTTTATTGATGAACGTAGGGACGAAGCCGCGAGGCAGTGTTCATCGTCTGATTGGCACGGCGGCGTGGCAATTAGAAAATCGTCCAACGGTTTATGCGCTTGAAGGCTCGGTATTCGTGGCGGGGGCGGTTGTTCAATGGCTTCGTGATGAATTAGAGTTTTTCAAATCCACGGCGGAGGTGGAAGCCTTAGCCTCGAGTGTGCCCGATAATGGTGGGGTGTATGTGGTTCCTGCGTTTGTGGGGCTTGGTGCACCGCATTGGGACAGCGCTGCGCGTGGCACGATTATTGGGTTAACGCGTGGGTCTCGTCGTGCGCACATTGCGCGTGCGGCGTTAGAGTCGATTGCGTATCAATCGGCTGAAGTGTTAGAAGCTATGCAGCTTGATGCGGGGACGTCTTTAAAAGAGTTACGTGTTGATGGCGGGGCTTCTCGCAACAATTTATTGATGCAATTCCAGGCCGATATTTCGGGGGTCCCCGTGATTCGTCCCGGCTGTACGGAAACGACTGCCTTAGGGGCGGCGTTTTTAGCCGGGTTAGCGATTGGCTTCTGGGATAATTGCGAAGAGATTTCCTCTCTCTGGCGCATTGACCGAGTGTTCGAACCCTCGATGGGCAATGACCAGAAAGAATTTTTGATGAACCAATGGGCTCGTGCGGTAGGCCGTGCCCGTAACTGGAACAAGTGATATGTCGGAACAAGACCTGAAACCGATTAAACGTGAAGAACTTCTTAATCAACTGAAGGAAGACTGCGTTTGGGACGTCGTCGTCATTGGCGGGGGCGCGACCGGGGTAGGCATTGCTGTCGATGCTGCCTCTCGTGGTTTAAAAACCGTTCTTTTAGAAGCTCAGGACTTCTCGCAGGGCACGTCTTCGCGCTCGACGAAGTTAATTCACGGCGGTGTTCGTTATATGAAGAATCCGCGTGATTGGGGCCTCGTTCGTGAAGCGCTCAAAGAACGTCGCATTTTGATTAAGAATGCTCCCCATTTGGTTCATTCCAAGCCCTTTATTTTGCCGTGCTACAAGAAGTGGGAACGTGAGTTCTTCACGGTGGGTTTAGGCATTTATTCGGCCATGACCTATGGTGGTTATGGCATTGGCCGCACAAGCTCCTTGTCGCGCGAAGACACCTTAACGAAGTTACCTGGGGTGAAGACGGACGGTTTGATGGGCGGTGTGCAGTTCTATGACGGTCAATTTGACGATGCGCGTTTAACGATTGCGTTAATGCGTACGGCCTTTGAACACGGTGCCGTTCCGTTGAACTACATGCCGGTGGTGGCCATTGATCGCAAGGGCGGCATGATTCAGTCCGTGACGGCCAAGGACAAGGAAACGGGCGAAGAATATACGATTCGCTGCAAGATGGTCTTTAATGCAGCGGGCGCTTGGGTTGACCCGATTCGTCGCTTAGTGGATCCGGAAGCCTCGACCTTAGTGCGTGTGTCCCGTGGCTCGCATATCTTGTTAGACAAGAGCTTTATGCCTGGGGACAACGGGATGTTAATTCCGAAGACGCGTGACGGGCGTGTGCTCTTTGCGATTCCTTGGCATGGGATGCTCTTAGTCGGGACGACCGACGTGGAACAAAAAGAAGCCAACTTTGATCCTGAAGTCAGTGATGAAGAAATCGACTTTATGATTGAAACGGCCTCGGGCTATTTAGCCAAGCCCATTACGCGTGCTGATGTGAAGGCCACGTTTGCGGGGTTGCGTCCGCTCTTTAATCCTCAGGCAACGGGCTCGTCGGGCTCGACGGCCAAGGTCAGTCGTGAACATGCGGTCTTACCGGAGTATGGCAACATGATCACGGTGACGGGGGGCAAGTGGACGGCCTATCGTAAGATGGCTGAACATGCGATGTCGGTGGCGACGTTACGTCATTTAGTGCCGCCGCGTCTTTGCGTGACGAAGGACTTACCGATTTACAAGGATCCGATGTTTGATCCCGCGGCGTTGGAAATTGCGGCAGAAGCCGGTCCTGAGGCTGATGATCAGGTGGTGGCTTATGCGCTCCACGTTCGTGATACGGAATTGGCGCGCTCGGCAGAAGACGTTCTCTTCCGTCGTTTACGTTTAGGTCAGATGAATGCTGAACGTACGGCGGCGTTGTTGCCGAAGGTTCAAGCGGCTTTAGACGGCAAGCCCTATGTAGCTCCGGTGGAAGCGGCCTGCGCCTCGGAAGCCAAGGCTGAAGAAGCCTGTGCCTGTGAGGCCAAGGGTGAAGAAGCGCAAGCGCCGGCGTGTGCTTGTGAGGCTGAAGTCTGTGACGCAGAAAAAGCGGAAGACAAGGCCCAAACCTCGTCTAACTCGAAGAAAAAGCACTAATTTTTCGTAGCGAGTGAATAAAAAAGGGCGTGATTCCTAGACAGAGTCACGCCTTTTAGGTTAAAATCGCCGTCTTGACTTTGTGTACGGATTGCTTACCCCATCGATTTTCCACTGGCGCCGTACAGAAAACGAGGTCAAGGTTATCTTTTAGAAGTTTCACAAAGGTAATGGGGTAAACCTACTTTTGTGAATGGTTATGTTTATCGATCCTACAGTTTCATGACGTTCTCTCTCATAAACAGAAGAGGGAAGCGGCGCCATCCGTCAAGTCAGGATTGTAGTGGTCTTATTTTTATTAGGTGAAACGCAATGAAGACCTTCTCGGCCAAGCCGCTTGAGGTTAAGCGCGACTGGTTCGTGGTCGATGCCAGTGATAAGGTGCTCGGCCGTCTTGCCAGCGAAATCGCTTTGCGCCTTCGTGGCAAACACAAGCCCGAATATACTCCTCACGTTGACACGGGCGACTTTATCGTCGTCGTGAACGCTGAAAAACTCAAGCTTTCCGCAGAAAAAGCGGGTAAGAAGACCTATTATCGTCATACGGGTTACCCTGGCGGCATTTACGAAACGACTTTCGAAGAAATGCAAGCCAAGCATCCTGGCCGCGCTCTTGAAATCGCGGTTAAGGGTATGCTTCCGAAGGGTCCGCTCGGTTACGCGATGATCAAGAAGCTCAAGATCTACGCTGGTACCGAACATCCGCATTCTGCTCAGCAACCTAAGGTCCTTGACCTCTAACCCGAAAGGCTTGAAAGATGATTGGTAACTACAACTACGGTACTGGCCGTCGTAAGAGCTCTGTGGCTCGTGTTTTCATCAAACGCGGCACGGGTAAGATCGTCATTAATGGTCGAGCCCTCGAACAATATTTCAACCGTGAAACGGGTCGCATGATCGTCATGCAACCTCTTCAGTTAACCGACAACGTCGAAACCTTTGACGTGATGGTTAATGTTTGCGGTGGTGGTGAATCGGGTCAAGCGGGTGCTGTTCGTCACGGCATTACGCGCGCTTTGATTGACTACGATGCTGGTTTGAAGCCTGTTCTTTCTCAGGCTGGTCTCGTGACCCGCGATGCTCGTGAAGTCGAACGTAAGAAGGTCGGTCTTCGCAAGGCTCGTCGCGCCAAGCAGTTCTCCAAGCGTTAATTGGAAACCGGGCTTCCCTCTATGGGGGGAGCTCCGCTTCGCGCTACAAACGCTCACTTCGGTGGGCGTTTTTTTTGACTTTAGGAAATGCTTTGCAAGTTTTCTTCGTTTCTTAAGATTTGGCTAGGGGTTTTCGTGTACGATAGACTCATATAAATGGATATGAGAAGTTGATAGCTTCTTATGTTTTTTAAGAACCTAGCTTTATTAAAGAAGTGACCCTGGGTCATTAGGGAAGAATTATGAGTGACGAAAAAATGGAACAAGCTCCAGAAGCGATGCCCGATCCGATTATTTTCACGGAAGCGGCCGCATTGAAAGTCAAAGAATTAATGCAAGAAGAAGGCAATCCGAACTTAAAGCTTCGCGTGTTTGTGCAAGGCGGTGGTTGTTCGGGCTTCCAATATGGTTTTACCTTTGACGAACAGCAAAACGACGATGATGCTGTGATGGTCAAGGAAGGCGTGATGTTATTGATTGACTCGATGAGCTATCAGTATTTAGTTGGCGCGACCATTGACTTTAAGGATGATTTATCGGGTGCGCAATTTGTGATTGACAATCCCAATGCCGTGACCACGTGTGGTTGTGGTTCTTCCTTTAGCGTCTAGTTTGACGGTTCCTCTTCTTGTAAGAGGAGAGCGCTTAAGAAAAAAGGCAACGTTTGCGCGTTGCCTTTTGCCGTTTTAGGCGGGGTATAAGCACCCGAGAATGCGTGGCCCGTGGGCCCCGGTCGCCTCGGGTTGATTGCCCGTTTCGTGGCGAATAAAGCGCATGGCGAGCCAAGCAAAGGCGGCCGCCTCGACGAGCATGGGTGGCATGCCGAGCGCTTCGGTGGTTTGTACGGGGTGCCCAAAGTTGGCCTCGAGGGCCTCGAGCATCATTGGGTTGCGTGCCCCGCCCCCGCAGACGTAAATTTCCTCGGCTTGGTAGGGCGTTTTTTGAATGGCGTCGACGACGCTACGTGCGGTGAGTTCGACCAAGGTGCGTGCGACATCTTGAGCGCTGATGTGTTGGTAGTGTTCAAGATGGTGTTCGAGCCACTCCCCGTTAAAGACTTCGCGTCCTGTGGATTTCGGTAACGCGCGTTTGAAATAAGGGTCACTCAAGAAGGAGTGAAGCAGGGCCTCGTTGACCTTGCCCTGACGAGCCTCTTGGCCGTTGGCATCGAACTTCAGTCCAAAGCGAGTTTGCATCCAGTGATCGAGCAGCATGTTGGCGGGGCCCGTATCGCCGCCCAGTGGTGGCGCATTGTCTTCTCGCGCGCTCAAACAGGTGATGTTAGCGATGCCGCCGAGGTTTAGGATGACGCGCGGCTTCTCGCCCGTAAAGCACTCTTTGTGGAAGGCGGGCACGAGCGGGGCGCCCTGACCCCCCGCGGCAAGATCGCGACTGCGGAAATCGGCAATGATGTTGAGGTTGGTGTATTCGGCGATATGCGCTGGGCTGTTGAGCTGCACGGAAAAGCCATTGTGCGGGCAATGACGAATGGTTTGGCCATGCACCCCCGCGGCTGCGACGTCTTGGGGCGTTAAGCCCGTTTTATCAAGACATTCGTGAATCGCTTGAGCGTAAAGGCGGGCGAGTTCGATGCCCAAGGCACCCATGCGTTGGCATTCATCAAAGCCTGGCGTTGCGAGTTTTAAACTCTCGGCAATCACGTGTTCGGGATAGGCCATGTAGGCGTGTCCCAAGACGCGAAAGTCATTGTCGGAGAAAGCCATCGCGACGGCATCAACGCCATCAAGACTGGTGCCTGACATCAGGCCAAGCGTGATCAAAGGGTCATTGGGCATAGCGTTTAGTCATTTGCAATGAAGAGTGGGATAGTCCATTTCATTGTAACAAAGAGCGCGTTGCCTTTTGAGCCCCGACTCGGGTGAGGACGCCTTAGTTTTCGTACAAGTCCGAGTCGCTCGTGCTCGTTTTCTGTGCTGGTGTGGGTTCAAGCGAAGTATCCTCGGGCGCATTGGACTCTGCGTCTGTGTCGGGTTTATCGCTGGCCTGGGCGGCATCGGGCTCGTTTTCGTCGAGATGAGCTCGCGAGAGCGAGGCTAAGGTTTGTTCGAGCGGTTTGATACGACTCTTAAACTGCGCGAACTCAAAGGGCGAGAGGGTCTCGGTGTCGGGAAAGTCCGCCGTACGTGGGTTAATTTGGATCCCATTGAGTTTGAGTTCGTAGTGTAAGTGTGGTCCAGTGGCGAGCCCCGTCATGCCCACGTAGCCGATGAGTTGGCCTTTTTTGACGTTCATGCCGCTTTTGATATTTTTCGCAAAGCGGGACATATGGGCGTAGACGGTTTCGCGGCCATGGCCATGATCGAGGTGGATGAAGTTTCCGTACCCGTTTTTGGAATAGCCTTTACGAAGGATGACCCCATCGGCGGCCGCAAAGATTTTGGAGCCCGAGGGAGCGCGAAAGTCCGTCCCATTATGGGGGCGGAGTTCGCCCGTGATCGGGTGACGGCGCAAGGCGGCAAATTCGCTACTGACGTCTTTAATATCCAAGGGGACGCGCATAAAGGTTTTGGTCGTGCTGTAGCCTTGGGGCGTGTAGAAGTTCCCGTGGCCGTTTTTGTCGACGAACCAGAACGCCTCATGGGCATGGTGATCGTGCACGATCTGAACGCCCAAGAGTCGCCCATCGCTAATAAAGGAGCCATTGATGGATTTTTTCGCGTAAAGCAAGCGAATAATGTCTCCCTTTTGAATATCGGTGACGGGATTGTGAGGCGCGTCCCAGACGCTATATAAGCGGGTTAAGACCGAGCGTGGGATATTGAGTTTCTTAGCAGTTTTGGTCCAATTACCCAAGAAGGTGCCGTCAATGGTGATGGTGTCACGGTGGTAATCAAACGGCTCGAGGTGTCCCACGAGCGTGTGGCCCTCGCGTTCAATGCGTGTGACGGTGTTTTCTTCAGGACGAAAACCGGCGCGATAAAGCGCGAGCGAAGCTAAGCGTCCATCGGGGTAGTGTTCGAGTTCGATATATTCGCCTGGCTGCGGGTAGAGCAGCGCCTGGAGTTCGTGGTGTTCGTTGATGAGGCTGAGAATTTCCTCGGGTTGAATTTTTTCTCGAGCAAGGAGGCTCAGCAAGGTATCGGACGGTTCTACGACACGCTTGGTGACGAGCGGTGTATTATTGGTTTGTATTGCCTCGATGATGGGCTTGAGATCGGGCGTGGCGATTGGTGTCACGACGGAGCTTTGTTCGATGTTGTACTTATCGAGTCGAGGGGCGAATTTGAGGGCTCCGAGAACGACAAGGACGACGAACAAGGCGACGAGTCCCATGACGAGGGTTCGACGAGGTTGACTCTCAAGGGAGAAATTCCATGAGGTAGCGCGCGTGCGTTGCCAGGCGATAAACGCCTTGCCAATTTGACGAAGTTGTCGACTGAGCAGAGTAGGAGCCGTCATGGAGTTGCGTCTTGAGGGAAAAACAGGAAGAATAGTTGTTTGCGCATTCTAAAACATTCCCTTTGAGTTTAGGGGAATCATTGGCCCTTAGGATGTGATTAATTGGAAAAAAGGAAAGCAATGACGGAAAAGCAAGAGGTGGCTAAGCGTCTGCCGATTACCGATGATATTCGTGAAGCGATGGCGACGATTCGCCGCGGTACGGATACGTTTTTGATTGAAGAAGAATTTGAGCAGAAATTAGCTCGTGCGAAGGCCCAAGGTCGTCCGTTACGTTGTAAGTTAGGGTTAGATCCCACGGCACCTGACATTCATATTGGTCACACGGTGGTGCTCAACAAGCTTCGTCAGTTACAGGACTTAGGTCATCAAGTGATCTTCTTGGTGGGCGACTTTACGGCGGCCATTGGGGATCCTTCGGGGCGCAATGTGACGCGTCCGCCGTTGAGTCATGAGCAAATTGTTGAAAATGCCAAGACGTATTTAAATCAAGCGGGCATGGTTTTGAATTTGGACAAGACCGAAGTGCGTTACAACTCTGAATGGTGTAATGCCTTAGGGTCCGTGGGCTTGATTCAATTGGCCTCTCGTTATACCTTGGCCCGTTTGCTCGAACGTGATGACTTTGCGAAGCGTTATGCGGAGCAGGCGCCCATTGCGATGCACGAATTGATTTATCCGTTAATGCAAGGGTATGACTCGGTGGCATTGAATGCCGACTTGGAATTAGGGGGTTCGGACCAGCGTTTTAACCTCTTAGTGGGTCGTGAATTACAGCGTCAGTATGGTCAGGAACCGCAATGTGTGTTGACGATGCCGTTACTCGTTGGGCTTGATGGTCAAGTCAAGATGAGTAAGAGTAAGCACAACTACATTGGGATTACGGACTTACCCAACGATATGTTTGGCAAGGTGATGTCGATCTCGGACGATTTGATGTGGGATTGGTATGACTTGTTGAGCTTAAAGAGCAATGATGAAATTGCGACGATCAAGCGTGAATGTGCGGAGGGTCTGTCTCTTATACACATCTGACGCTGCCGACGATATGCAGTGTGTAGAT
>CAMYAA010000009.1 GCA_947253615.1 uncultured Sutterellaceae bacterium | reverse complement strand
GATTCAGGTCAGTGCAGCCGTTCGTAAGAACAGCGGTATTAATACCCTCAAGGATTTAAATGGCAAAAACATTGCCGTGACCTCGGGCACAACCTCGATTGCGCTCTTAAAAGACTTCGAAAAAGCCAATCACTTGCATTTCAAGCTTCTCCAGACCAAAGACTTCGCGGCCGCCATGCAGCTCGTTGCGAATGGCCGCGCGGATGCCTTCGTTATTGACGACGTGCTTCTCGCTGGTCAGATTGCCAACTTACCCAACCCAGGTGACTTCAAGATCTTAGACGCCTCGCTCTCGACGGAACCGTATGCCCCGATGTTTGCCAAGGACGATCCGAAGTTCAAGGCTTTAGTCGATAAGACCATCACGGACATGATCAAGTCGGGTCGTTTGGCTGAACTCTACACGATCTGGTTCGAAAAACCGATTCCTCCGAAGGGCATCAATTTGAACTTCCCGATGAACTCGGTCACCAAAGACTTGTTTGCTCATCCCAATAGCGACGGGATTTAATCCGAGCAAACCGTTCTCAAGAGGGCGAAAGCCCTCTTGGGTTCATGGAGCTGACTTCGCCAGCATAAAGACAAAATAACAACGAGGTTTCCCATTATGGCACTCAGCATTTCATTAGATTCTCTGCTCGAGCCCAGCTTATTTGGTGATGGCACCTGGCTCGACTACATTACGGTTGGGGCTCTTTGGACGATTGGATTGACCCTGTGCTCATTCGCACTCGCTCTCGTCTTAGGCACCCTCATCGGTACCCTGCGCACCTCCAAGATTCGACACGTTCGCCTTTTCTGCGAAGCTTGGATTGAACTATTCCGCAACATCCCCTTAATTGTCCAAATCTTCATTTGGTATTTCGTGATGCCCGAACTCATCCCGCCCTACAAGGCCTGGATGATTACGACCGCTCCCGAAAATAGCCAGTTTTTCTCCGCCTTTATCTGCTTGGGTCTTTTCACCTCCTCGCGTATTGCCGAACAGGTTCGCGCCGGGATCAGTTCGTTGCCCCCCGGCATGAGCAAAGCAGCCACGGCATTGGGCTTGACCACCATGCAGAGCTATCGCTATGTGATCTTGCCCATGGCCCTGCGCATTGTGATTCCCCCCATTACCTCCGAAGCCATGAACATGGTGAAGAACACGGCGGTCGCCATGACCATTGGCCTGCCTGAACTCACCATGCGCGCTAACGAAATGGGCGAAAACACGTTCCATTTCTTTGCCGCTTACACCTGGGCCACGCTCCTCTATGTGCTCATCAGCATTAGTGTGAATCGCATCATGGCCTGGATTGAACGTCGTAGCCAGGTTCCTGGTTTTGTATTAAAGGCTTAGGAGAAAAACCATGGCTATCGATTTTTCCTCGATTACACAGAGTGCCGATTTTCTCTTAAACGGTCTCGAATACACGGTCAAATTAACCTTAATCACGGCCACCCTGGGTTTAGCTTGGGGGACGGTCTTGGCCCTTTGTCGCTTATCGCATCGCGCATGGTTACGCACACCGGCGATCTTTTATATCAATACCATGCGCTCCATCCCCTTGGTGTTGGTGCTCTTTTGGTTCTTCTTATTGATGCCGGTGGTTCTCCAGCTCATCCTCGGGTTAGATCACCCCGTCATGATTGGCGCGGATTTAACCGCCATCGTCACTTTCGTGCTCTTTGAAGCGGCTTACTTCGCTGAAATTATGCGAGCTGGGATTCAATCTGTAAAAAAGGGGCAGCTTTGGGCCGCATATGGGCTTGGCTTAAGTTATGCTCAGACGATGCGCTATGTAGTTTTGCCGCAGGCCATTCGACATATGCTTCCCGTCTTGTTAACCCAGACGATTGTGTTGTTCCAGGATACGAGTCTGGTCTATGTGATCAGCGGGAATGACTTCATGGGCGCAATCACCAAGATTGCTGAACGTGACGGACAGCTTGTTTTGATGTACTCTTTTGCTGCAATCTGCTATCTTTCAGTATCGCTCTCGCTTTCCATGCTGATTCGACGTCTTCAAACAAAAATGAGCACAGCGCAGTAAGACCGATTTTATAAAAGGATTCCTATTCATTATGGCAATGATTGAACTTAAAAATATTAGTAAGTGGTACGGGAACTTTAACGTTCTCAAGAATTGTTCGGTTGAAGTCGCTAAAGGTGAGGTCGTGGTTGTTTGCGGCCCGTCCGGTTCGGGTAAGTCCACCTTAATTAAAACGGTTAACGCGCTTGAGCCTTTCCAAGAAGGTGAAATTATTGTGGACGGTATTTCGGTGGGCGACCCCAAAACCGATTTACCCAAATTACGCAGCCGTGTGGGCATGGTGTTCCAGCACTTCGAACTCTTCCCCCACTTATCCATCAAAGAAAACCTCGTGTTAGCTCAGATGAAAGTCTTGGGCCGTGATCGCGAAGAAGCTACCAAGCGTGGTTTAGCTTTATTGGATCGCGTCGGACTCTTGGCTCACGCGGAAAAATTCCCGGGGCAGCTCTCGGGTGGTCAGCAGCAACGTGTGGCTATCGCTCGCGCATTGGCGATGGACCCCATCTGCATGCTCTTTGACGAACCGACCTCCGCGCTTGACCCTGAAATGATTAATGAAGTACTCGACGTTATGGTCCAGCTCGCTAGCGAAGGGATGACCATGATGGTCGTGACCCACGAAATGGGCTTTGCTCGTAAAGTGGCTGACCGCGTGATCTTTATGGACGCTGGTGAAATTATCGAAAACTTGCCTGCTCAAGAATTCTTTAATTCTCCGCATACCGATCGTGCTCAGCAATTCCTTTCGAAGATCTTGCATCACTAAGAAAGTCACGATCTAGTCGATCTGCAACGAGGGCATAAAGTTCATCTTTATTCCCTCGTTTTTTTATCACCTCAACCCCACTCCCGTTTTTCCATTCGTATGGTTTTTCGTTAATATAAGAACACTCTATACAATCCCCAAAAGGAAATAGGCATGAAAACCGAGTTAACCCCTGAACATGCGTTACAACTCGCTCGTGAAGTCTTGAATCAAGAGGCCAAAGCGATTGAAACCCTGGCTCATCGTTTAGGTGACGAATTTATCGAAGCCCTCCGTTTAATCTTGAATTGCCAAGGGCGCTTAATCGTTTCAGGTGTGGGTAAGTCCGGTCACATTGGCCGTAAATTAGCCGCCACCTTTGCCTCCACAGGAACGCCCGCCTATTTCGTTCATGCCGCTGAAGCCGCCCACGGCGACCTTGGTATGGTCACCCCGCAAGATGTGGTCATTGCGATTTCGTACTCGGGCGAAACCAACGAATTATTAACGTTCATCCCCACCCTCAAACGTGAAGGCGCGGCCCTCATCGCAATGACTGGCAATCCCGAATCCACCTTGGCTCGTCATGCCGACGTACACCTTAACTGCCACGTCGAACGTGAGGCATGCCCCCTGAATTTAGCGCCAACAACCTCCACGACCGTCACCCTCGCTTTGGGCGACGCTTTGGCCGTCTCCCTCTTGAGTGCTAAGGGCTTCACGAAAGAAGATTTCGCCCGCAGCCATCCGGGTGGCGCCCTCGGTCGTCGATTGTTGTTGCATGTGCAAAATGTCATGCGCACGGGGGAAGCTATCCCCATCGTCAACGAAAACACAACGGTTTTAGAAGCCATTAATGAAATTACCCGTAAGCACATGGGGATGACCGCAGTCATCAATGAAGACGGCGTCTTAACAGGGATTTTCACCGAAGGCGACTTGCGTCGACTCATCGAAAAGGTGGGCGATATCCGCGCCTTGGTCATTCGTGACGTCATGACAAAATCCCCCAAAACCATTGATGAGAATGAGCTCGCTGCTGCCGCTGTCAAACGCTTAAACCAATATCAATGTAATCAACTCATCGTCACCGATGCGAATAACCACGTCATCGGGGCCCTTCATTTGCATGATTTGATCAATGCTAAGGTGATCTAATGGACGCACTTACCCAAAAGGCTCAAGCCATTCGCCTCGTCATTCTCGACGTCGATGGCGTGCTCAGTGATGGCGGGATTTACGTGACTGATCACGGTGAATTCTTCAAACGCTTTTATGTTCGCGATGGTCTGGGCATCAAAATGCTTCAGAAAGCTGGTATTCCAGTGGCTATCATCACGGGACGTGAATCACAAATTTTGAAAACGCGTTGCGAAGAACTCGGCATCACCGAGCTCTATCAAAACCAACGCTTTAAAGTGCCAGCCTTTGAGGCACTCCTCAAAAAACTCGGGATTGACGAACAAGCCGTGGCCTACATGGGCGACGACATCCCCGACTTACCCTTGTTAAAGCGCGTGGGACTCTCGAGCTCGCCTTCGGACGCGGATCCTGATATTCAAGCGCTCGTCAATTTTGTCTCCCCCTTCCCCGGCGGGCAGGGGGCTGTTCGCTCATTGGCGGAATTGATTTTGCGCGCTCAAGGTCGCTGGTTTGACCTCGTTGAACAAACCTTTGAACAAGGCCGATAATCAAGGACTATCTCAGATAAAATAGTACGTTGTGACTACGCTGAGACGCCCTATAGGAAACCACGCCAAGTGAGCAAGCCATTTTTTTTACGAGACCGCATCACGGCTATTATTGGAATATCCTTGCTCGCGACCTTAATTGGCGCGAGCTATCTGTATTCCATTCAAACTTACCTTTCGGGGCTCAAGTACATTCCTAGCCCCAATAGCCCTGACTTTAAGGCCGTTAATATTGAAATTACCGACTTTAATGCGAACGGCTCGCCCAAACAGCGCCTTACCGCAAAAACGTTGGAACACTTCACGGATAATCGTCTCAACAGCACCAACGTGCAATACGTCACCTTGAATCCGAATACGGCTACGCTTAGCATCAAAGCTAATCGCGCCTGGAGCGATGACGGGTTACAAACCATCGAACTCCAAGGCAACGTCAGCGCCCAACGCGCTCCCTTTGGTCAAGATCCGTCCATGTATTTTTCGACGCATCAATTGAAGGGCTACCTCGATACCTATACCTTCGAAACCAAGACGCCAGCATCATTACGCTGGGGGATTGATACCACGGAGAGTCAAGGTGGCCTACACTATGACCATATTGGACGTAATATCGAACTCTTAGGGGGCGTTACGTCGATCATCCGTTCAACGACTAATCCAAAAAAGAACGCACAATGAATAAACTCATCGTCTTTACAGCCATCGTGGGATTGAGCTTATGTCATCAAGCCTGGGCCTTAGCCACCGACCGTTCGCAGCCCATTGAAATCACGGCTGATAAGTTTTCAGGTGACGAAGTCAAACAAATCGCCACATACTCGGGCAATGTATTAGTCAAACAAGGGTCTATCGAATTCAAAGGACAGAGCTTATCACTATCGATTACGCCCAAAGGCTATCGACACATTGAGCTCGTTGGCGCCCCCGCTAGTTTTAAACAAAAACGCGATACCAAATCGCCCAACACCACGGAATGGATGAAGGCGAGTGCAAATCGATTGGTCTATGACGAAGAGTCCGATCAGTTAATGCTCAAAGGTAATGCGAAATTAAGTCGCTCTGAAAACGGCGTCGAAAAAGATTCGACGAGCGGCGAAAACATTACCTACGACTTGCGTAAAGCACGCTCCGTGGTAACTGGGGCCGTGATTAATGGTCAGCAACAACGTGTCACGACCATCATTGCCCCACGTGGGAAAGATAACTCGAACACGAAACCCCTGATCACCCCTCAGTTAACGCCAACTGAAACGCCATCCACCCCTTAATCAAGGTCGTTGAAAAGTGAGTGATACCACCGTTCATAAGTTAGTTGCGACTAACCTCAAAAAACACTATAGCTCTCGACAAGTTGTCAAAGGCGTTAATCTCGAAGTGAAATCGGGAGAAATCGTCGGGCTGCTCGGGCCCAATGGCGCCGGGAAAACGACCACCTTTTATATGGTCGTTGGCCTTGTGGTGGCTGATGCGGGAACGATCGAGCTCGACGGGAAGTCCCTCGGACACATGCCTATCTATAAGCGCGCTCGTCTGGGGTTGAGTTACCTCCCCCAAGAAGCCAGTGTCTTTCGTAAGCTCACCGTTGAAGACAATATCCGTGCCATTTTAGAATTGCAACAAGATGAGCAAGGCAATCCCTTGAGCAAAGAAGAACTCGAACGCCGTTTGGAAGAGCTACTCACGGAATTACAAATTCAACATATCCGTTCGAATTTGGCCATGTCACTCTCCGGGGGCGAACGACGTCGTACTGAAATCGCACGCGCCTTGGCAGCTAACCCTCGTTTTATTTTGCTCGACGAACCTTTCGCCGGGGTGGACCCGATTGCAGTGATCGAAATCCAACGCATCATTAGCTACTTGAAAAAACGCGGTCTCGGCGTGTTAATTACAGACCATAACGTGCGTGAGACGTTAGCCATCTGTAACCACGCCTACATCATCAATGAAGGTCGCGTATTAGCGCAGGGCGATCCCGATACCCTCATTAACAATCCTGACGTTCGCAAAATCTATTTGGGCGAAAACTTCAGTATGTAGGAATCGTTGGTGTGGGCTCGGCTAAACTCCAAACACAGCAATCACAGAAGCAGACGCTTTCACAAGAACAAATCCTTGTGACGCGATTTCTCCAGATCCCGTCCGAGCAACTTCGCCTCGAAGCCGAGGCGTTGCTCGCGTCAAACCCTTTGCTCCAGAGTACGAACCACACGAACGCGCCCAAAGATAAAGAGACGTCCTCACTCGAAGAGGAAACGCCTAGCGCGTCAGAGGCCGACGACGCTACGCCCCCTCTGCCCGATCCAGCCGAGGATGAAACCTACAATGACGAAACGTGGGGAAAAGCCAGCAACGCTTCCGAGGATTGGGATCCCTTTGAAAACGTCGCTGCCCTTGAAGACAGCAAAGCGAGCCTTCTTTCGGACGCGCGTTGTTTAACACGTTCGCCCCTCGAAGAAACCCTCGTGACCTGCCTCATTGATGAACTCGATGAACATGGTTTTCTCACGAGCTCACTGTCTACACTCGCGCAGGAATACACCCCCGTCTTGGCCCAAGAAGGTTACACACTCGTCACCTTGGCCGATTGGGAAAACGCGAAAAACCTTTTGACTCGTTTTGATCCTCCTGGTCTTGGTGCCTCGGGCCCGATGGAAGCTTTGCGATTACAAATTCATCAAAAGATCGCCACGCAACCCGAGCGACGTGAGTTATTCGAAACCCTACTATTGATCATTACGGAGTCGCTCACCGATTTGCTTCAACGAAATGAGAGCAAACTCCTGACCTACGTCAATCAAAATTCCTCGCGCCTAGAAGCCCTTTATGACGAACTCAAAGGGCTCAACCCCTTCCCGTGGGGCAACCAAAATAACGAGATTACCGAGTACATCGAGCCCGATCTCATGGTCGTCCATGAACAAGATCAATGGCATCTGGTGATCAATGCGCACCACCTACCCGCAATCGACTGGCAAGAAACCCAAGAGCTCCGACGCTTGGAAAAAACCATGGATAAAACCACCTGGCAAAGTTATTTCCAAGAAGCCCGCCTTTTACTCACGGCCCTGCAGTCGCGTATGCTCACCCTCTCCCGACTCGGCCACTTCTTGTTTGAAACACAAAAGGCCTGGATCACCCATCCTGAGGCAACGCTAAAGGCGTTGTCCATGCCTGAATGCGCCCAAGCTCTCGGCCTCTCGGTCTCTACCGTCTCCCGAGCGTGTTCCGGGAAATATATGCTCACCCCTCGTGGGCTTATTCCTTTAAAGAACTTATTTAATGCTAGTCGCTTCAGTCAAAACGCAGAGCCTACCCTCGCGGCGAGCAGCCCCGAAGACGCCAGTTCGGACGCCATTCGTGCCAAAATCCGAGCGCTCATTGAGGCAGAAAATCCACAAAAACCGTTGAGCGACCAAGCGATTGCCGACGCCCTCGAAGCTCAAGGACTCCACGTCGCTCGCCGCACCGTCACGAAATACCGCGAGCTCGATCAAATCCCCGCTGCTCGATTACGCAAACGCTGTCTTTAAACCATTTTCCGACGAAGTTTGCTAGACTGATCCCTCTTAAAAGTAAAGACACAAGGTCTTTAACGATAGATCTTGTCGATTTTTCATGAATACATTAGCCCCTTTATTAACTTTAGACTCTGTCAAAATTGGTTGCGACGCGGTCAGTCGTAAACGTCTTTTCGAAGAAGCCGCGTTGATTTTTGAACGTACGTGTGGTGTTGCCCACCAAGACAGCTTTGATGCCCTTTTCAATCGTGAAAAAATTGGTTCCACCTGCGTGGGCCATGGCTGTGCCATTCCTCACGGCCGTATTGAAGGGATTGAAGAACCAGCACTCGCGATCGTACGTACGCTCGAGCCCATTAAACTCGATGCCCCCGACAACGAGCCCGTGAGCTTGTTCTTCTGTTTGTTGATTCCTGAAAAGGACACGGAAAACTATCTCAATGTACTCCGTGAAATCGCCCTTTGCCTCAAGGACGATGCGTTCCGTGAACGCTTAATGCGTGCCAATAGCGAAGTCGCGATTTGTGAAATTATTCATAGTTGGGAAAACCCCAGCCCTCAAGAATAACGAAGACCTTCCTTTGCACATGAAAATTTGGGTGGTCTCCTTCATAATGAAGTCATCCTCCCATTCCTAAGGGCCCATGATCAACAATGGGCTTTTTTCATATTTTTTCAACCATCGGTGGCGTCCATGCAACTTATATTGGTGACCGGCATGTCGGGCAGCGGCAAATCTATTGCTATCCGCCAGCTTGAAGATTGTGGTTATTTTTGTATCGATAATTTGCCCGGGGTCTTCTTAATGCCCGTAGCAACCTATCTGAAAGAAAACGGTATTAAAACCGCTGCGGTCGCCATTGATGCTCGAAGCCAAGACTCCTTTGACCACTCGGTTGAAGCCCTCACCAATCTCGCCCAAGAAGGCTTTGACGTACGAACGCTTTTCTTAACGGCCTCGGATGATGAGCTCATCACCCGTTTCTCGGAAACTCGCCGTCAGCATCCGTTAGCCAAAAGCGTTCCCCTTGGGGCTCAGCGCCCAACGCTCCTTGAACTCATTCAGAAAGAGCGTGATTTGCTTGAACCACTCTCGCTAGGCGCAGCACAAATGGACACGACCGCCTTGCTCCCTGGGCAACTGCGTCAATGGGTACGCTCGTTCGTGGATCAACCACGAGCCCAAATGACCCTGATTTTTGAATCCTTTGGCTTTAAGTACGGGATTCCGTCCGCGGCCGACCTCGTCTTTGACGTCCGCTGCTTACCCAATCCCTATTACGATCCGCTCTTACGCCCCTTAACCGGCAAAGATGAGCCCATTCAGGCGTTTTTAGAGGCGCAACCTAAAACGCATGAAATGCTCAAACAAATCACGGACTTTATCGAATTTTGGTTACCGGACTACGCCAATCAAAACCGACACTACCTGACCGTGGCAATTGGCTGCACGGGTGGACAACATCGCTCGGTCTATATCGCCGAAGCCTTAGGTAAGCATTTCAAAAACAAGTTTGGTACTGCGGTGCGTCATCGCATTTTGGACCAAAGTCGTTCCACGTGGAACATTGAAAAACGTGAACAAACCCCTTAATGGGAAAAAAGACTGTCCATCGTTTGGTTTAGGACGCATTGATCCAAAAGTTTGCGGATTGGGCTGGGTAATCCCAATCGATCCAGCGCTTTAAAGGGGAGCGGCTCTAAGGCCTCTCCATCAAACCCAACCGGAACGCACCCGGGCTTTAACTCGATCACGCTCGGATAAATTTCCAACCGGTAATGCGAAAAGTCATGCGGCCACATCATTTGTGGGAGCACTGCACGTTGGGCCTCAAGCATGCGTTCTCGAAGCGCTGGGCGCCAAAAAGCGTCCCAAGGTTGCCCTAGCAACGCATTTTTGTCATCGGACTCCACCAATGGAGGCAGCCATAATCCTTCCCAAACGCCTTTTTGCTGTTTTTTAAGGACCCAACACTGCTCCTCACCCACCAAGAAAAACGCGCGAGCATAACGGATGGGACGAACTTTTTTAGGTTTAGAGGCTGGAAAATCCGTTGGGGAGCCACTCGCATAGGCGTCACACACCGTTTGCATAGGGCAACGATCACACTCAGGACGACGTTTACAGAGCAAGGCCCCAATATCCATGAGTGCCTGGGTATAGTCCGCCATCCGTTCAGAGGCTGGTAATAACTGCTCCGCTTTTGCCCACACCGCCTTTTCAAAGCTCGTTTGTCCCACGTATCCTGGAATACCCCACACGCGGCAAATCACGCGCTTGGCATTACCGTCAGCCATCACCGCGCGTTCTCCAAAGACCGAACTCGACACGGCCCCTGCGGTTGACAGGCCAATCCCTGGGAGCTCAGCGAGCGCTTTTGCCGTTTGCGGACAACGTCCTTCGTAATCAAACACCACCGTTCTGATGGCCTTTAATAGATTACGCGCACGGGAGTAATACCCTAGCCCCGCCCAGAGCGCCATCACGTCTTCGTCATGTGCATGGGCAAGTGCCTCGGGCGTCGGATAAGCGTTGAGAAACTTCTCGAAATAAGGAATCACCGTCTTCACTTGGGTTTGCTGGAGCATCACCTCAGAGAGAATACGGGTGTACCAATTACTTGTTTTTTGCCAAGGCAAATCATGACGACCGTGGATATCAAACCAGGCTAAAAGGCGCTCTGTAAAGTCTTTGTCCATTACGATTTGAAGTAATCTTTTCAAAAATAAAAAATATAAGCTCTACAATACAGTATTTACTTTATTGATTCGTGAACTCAGTCCATGTTGCGTTTATCTTTTCGTTTAACGACCTTATGCTTACTGTTGAGCTTGAGCACGCCCATGCTTGCGCATAGTGCGTCCAACAATTCGCCCGAGGCCAACACACGTGAACTTACCACGGCCTCTGAGACGCTCTACAACCTTCTCGTCGCCGACATTGCCTTGCATCGCAATGATCCGAAAGAGGCCTACGAACGACTTGAAATCGAGGCACAAAAGCACCCTT
>CAMYAA010000008.1 GCA_947253615.1 uncultured Sutterellaceae bacterium | reverse complement strand
CATTCCAACGAATTTAGGCTTTTCCAACGATTTTTTTATGTCTTCTAGATCAGTGTGATTGCTTTGTTCTGTTCTGAACTGGTTTAATTTTTTTGGAGTACTTTTTGGAGTATTTTTGCTTTCTGCTCTTTTGTATGCCTTGTGCTGTATAAAAACACGATTCCCTCCCCGGACCAAAAATCCTAGTTAACACAAGTGTTACAAGGCGGCTAGTTGCAAAAAAGTTGCAACCGGCCTTTTTTTATCCTTTTGCTTCCTTCAGTAATGTTTTAGCGAGAGAACACGTCAGTTTCTTCGCCTAGAACAAGAAGGTAGGCGCGCTAATTGATTGCATCCAACCTTCTTTAATTGCAATCCACTGTCCGATATTGCAACCTACTTATTAAACTCAATGATGCGTTGACAGACGCGTTCAACGTTTTCTTTGCTCACAAAATCCGAATATTCCGATTCTGGAATTTGGTTGATGATGGTCTCGAGTGGGTATGTGGGCATGTCTGTGGGCAAGGACCGCCAAGTCTTTTCAAATGGGAAATGGATGGTTAGGGCTTGGGATGTAAGTGCTCGGAGCTCTTTGGCGACTAATAGCTCGTAGGCATAAAAGCTTGTTTCTGTTTCCTCAACGATATTTTTAAAGTACATATCTTTAGTTTTTCTAAGGATCCATTGGTCACCAGGATTTACATAACTGAGCCCCACGGGAGTCCCGTCTTTAAGGGCGACATTTAATCGAGGAATATCGACACGATCATATGGTGACTTAATGAGACGGAAGGCCTCTTTAAGCAGGGTGGCATCATATATTTGGTCAGCGTCTAATTTGACTAACCATGCACCATTAGGAATACATTGAAGTACAGCATCGTAATAGGCAGCAAGTGTCCTTTCGTAGGGAGGATTCGCCCCATATTCTCGATTACCAGAGGGTATAACTTTGTGGGGATACTCAAAAAAGATAAAGCCCGGATTCTTTGCGCAAAATTCTTTGGCAAACTCGACGGTTTCGTCCAGATTACCTCGATGGGTGGCGATAACCCCTCTGTCAACAGCGCCACGAATACTTTCAAGCATTAATGGAAAGGTTTTCATTTCACTGAAAACTCGAATGAATCCCCAGGGTTTAATTGGCTTTCTAAATTCGCTTAATGAGTACAGCTTAATTGCAAGCCTTTTGAAAATATTCATATTAGGCCAGTGATCAAAAATAGGAGTAAATAATAATACCCCTTGCATTTTGATCAAGGCAAGCTGAGGGTTAATTTGTCTTTATATGGGAATTCTTAACGACGTGAACACTTTCTTGGTGAATGCCTCATTGGGTAATTTTTGAGATCTTGAATCCTCGTGATTATAGATGTTGAAGGAAGTGGCTTCCTTATAAATCAATGGGTTAACGAGTGTTTTTATAGATGTTGTCTCGTTGGGATTTGAGATCTTTGAAGCTTTGAATTGAAAACTTGGCTGTTTTCGCCATTGTTTTGATTGATATTCTTGAATAGCCAGGAGAGGGTAGAAGGGTAAGAAAAAGGCATCCAGTTGAAACTGAATGCCTTTTGATCGTTACGCATGACGCTTGGCGCGTTTACGTGGTGCATTTTCCTCGAGATATTTGACACGTAAACGACGAACGGTTTCTCGAGAGATTTTGTAGCCTTCATCATTGAGGCACTTGGTCGTCTCGATAATCGTCATGTCCTTGTACTTCGTCGTGATCAATTTGGTGATCTTATCCTTGTAAGAATCATCAAATTTGTTAGACGGCGAACGGCCCGTATTCCCATGTAACAACGCTTCAATGCCACCCGTTTCAAACGCGTGAGCGCGACGGTACAACGTACGTGGCGTCACGTGCATTACTTTAGCGGCTTGAGCAGCTGTGAGCTTGCCGTTGAAGTAATCCATAAGAATGTGGGCTACTGAGCCAACTAAAGACCGATGCATAAAGCAAGTCTCCTAAAAAATCCATGAATGTTGCCAGAGTCTGAACGAGGGTTCAGAATTTAGTCTAACACCATTACGGGTAGATAAATTTACTTGTGAGCATTATCAACGATTTTCTTCAAGCAATGTAGTATCTCTCGCTTTTAAATCGTAAATTTTGAAACGGAGAAAATCCCTGTGTTTATTTTGGTCTTGCGTTCGTGTGATCAAATTAAAAATCGTTATACACGGTAGAACACAAGACTTTTTTGACGATATAACAAGGATAAATTGTCATTAGCTCAAAGTATTAACGTCTGGCAAATTTTCAATTGTGTAAACAAATTGTTGCTAAAAATTTGGCCAAGTCTTCAATCTCGTCCATACAGACCTTATGTCCCATGTCGTAGGTTCTAAAGATTGTTGGGGCTTGACGGACCTGGCTGAGGGCGTTGAGACCGCTTTCAGCAAGGATTGGTGAGATCATGTCGTCGAGTAGACCATGACCTGCGAAAACCGGTGTATTCATACCCGCCGTTGTAATTTCGCGGAATAAGCGATGGCCCAAGGGGACATAGCCAGAGAGTGCAACAATCCCAGCGAGGGGCGTGTCTTGGCGAAGCCCACAGAGTAAGCTCATAGCAGCACCTTGCGAGAAACCGCCTAAAACAATACGAGATTTCGGTATGCCTTCCTCTACGAGTTCGTCAATCAAGCTTTGAACTTTGCGTGCAGACTCTAACATGCCCAATTCGTCTTCATGACTGCTGATGTCGTGATGACGAATATCGAACCAACCACGCAACATCATGTTGTTATAGGCTGAAATTTGGCGTAAAGGGGCATTCGGGAGGACGAAGCGACATAAAGGACCACCCGCTTCTAAGAGGGTTTCTGGGAAGTCAACAAAGTCCTCATTGTCGGCGCCTAAGCCATGGAGCCAAAGTACGGTCAACTCAGGGAAAGGCACGCCCGTGTCAGGCATGACGATCTTGATGTCTTTGGCATCAAAGCCAACGACTTTCTCTTCTTGAGCTTTTTCAGGTTTAACCTCGGCCTTAGGTTCAACTTTAGGGGCTGTCTTTACAGGTTCTGACGTTGCTTTAGTCGTTGTATCCTCAGTCTTAACTGTCGTGGATGACGCTGTAGCGTCAGCGGTTTCGCTTGACTTGGGTTTTTGAGCGGACTTCGGACGGAATGCCTTCACGACAGACTCGTCCGTTTCAATGTAGGGGCCGCCGATTAAGTCGATGCAATACGGAATAGCTGCAAAAAGACCGTTGACCACGGAGCGACCATCTTCATCCTTTAACCCTTCGAGGGTTTCGGCAATAGCACGAGGACGACCTGGTAAGTTCACAATGAGGGCAGCATGATCAGGCGTTTCACGAAGGACAGCCACTTGACGAGACAAAATGGCCGTCGGGACAAAGTGTCCAGAGATGGCGCGCATTTGCTCACCGAAACCTGGCATTTCACGAGTGCCAACGGCTAAGGTTGCTTCCGGGGTGACGTCACGACGGGATGGACCCGTGCCCCCCGTCGTAAAGATCAAATCGCACCCAATCACGTCCACGAGTTCACGTAACGTACGTTCGATATCGAAACGTTCATCCGGGATCAAGCGCTTATGAATACGAATAGGGTTTTTGATCGCTTTTTGGCACCAAGCTTCCAGGGCGGGAATGCCTTCGTCTTTATAAACCCCTTGACTGGCACGGTCAGAGACGGAGACCAAACCAAGAATTAATTCATTTTCATGTTGACGGGGTGGTTTCATAGCTTCACCTTATATAAAGAGAGTCTTGGAGCAGTAGTGTCGTAAGAGATCAATAACCCGAAAGGACGCCAAACGTCTTATTCGTTGTCTTCTTCGTCCTCATCCTTGGCATAAAGGTCTAAGGGCGTATTCCAGAAGTTGTGCAATAAGCGATAGAGTTCGCGGGAGCTCTTGGGCGGCTTATTGTTTTCACGTTCACGACGAGCGTTACGCACTAAGGTACGCAATTGGCTAATGTCGATGTCGGGATTGTCGTTAATAAAGGCCGTGACGGCATCATCGTTTTCGATTAAACGATCACGGGTGACTTCACAACGATGTAAGAGGGCAATAGCGGCTTTGGATTCGCCCGTGGCACGATCAATGGCTTCACGCACGGCCACCGGATCCAAGTCACGCATGACCTTACCGATTAATTGAAGTTGACGACGTTGTGCGCCAAAGCTTTTCATGCGACGAAATTCTTTGATTTCGAAAAGCACATCGTCAGGAAGACCGATCTTGGCGAGCGTTTCGTCACCAAATTTCGTCATTTCTTTCCCGAGATCTTGTAATTCGTTTTGGGTTCGCTTGAGCTGCGATTTAGAGGGACCACGATAGAGGTCTTCTTCGTCTTCGTATTGATTATCTTGACGCATAAAAGGCTGTTAATGAATGGATTGATTTGAACAGTGCTAATGATACCAAGACAGACTCTCGGTTCTTCGCGTTCGTTCAAAGAAAAAATGGGGCTCTCCATCACCAATATCAACACATATGTAAATTTAGTAATGTTTTTTACGACTGTTTGCAATTTGACGCTATTGGATTTAAACAGCGATTTTGTCTAAGGGATTTCCTGTGAATGCCTACGGCGATGGGCTAAAGAGAGGTTTAGAGGAACCGATAGCCTTTTGCATATTCGTTCGAAAATTCTGCACAAGGGGGTAATTCCTAGCTGAATTACGTAAAAAAAGCTCGTTAATCTAGAGTTTAGTGTTCTTCTTACTCCCCAAAGGAAGACTTATGGAAAACTCCAGACGACAATTTCTTCAATCGATCGTCAAGCTTATGGCCGGCCCAAGCATGATTCCACTGGCCCAAGCAGGTGACGTACTCGAGACTAAGCACAAAGGTGTCCGCTACGGCATGGTCGTTGACCTCCGACGTTGTGTAGGCTGTCAGGCCTGTACCGTGGGCTGTTCATTTGAAAATGCCACACCTTTAGAACAATTCCGCACCACAGTTGATCAGGTTGAAGTGACTGAAAATGCGAAAACCGCATTTTTAATGCTTCCTCGTTTGTGTAATCACTGTGAACACCCCGCTTGTATTCCAGTGTGCCCAACAGGCGCAACGTTCCAATTAGAGGACGGCGTCGTTGTTGTCGATAACGACTGGTGTGTGGGCTGTGGGTACTGTGTTGAAGCGTGTCCGTACGATGCGCGTTTTATCAATAAAGAAACCAATACGGCTGATAAATGTACGTTCTGCCATCACCGTCTTGAAAAAGGGCTTTTACCCGCCTGTGTCGAGACCTGTGTGGGTGGCGCTCGTGTGATTGGGGACATTCATGACCCCAATAGCGAAGCCTCTAAGCTGATTCGTCAATTCCACGATCGAATTCGTGTGTTACGTCCTGAAGAAGGGACGGATCCCTGCGTCTTTTATATTGGGCTTGATGAAGCCTTTGAAGAAAAGATTTATGGGGAACCCACGGTTTATGGTGCGATCAATGCCGACGGTAAGGAGCTTCCCCATGCTGATTAGAGACATTCTTACGCCCGACATTGCCATCACGTGGTCGCCTTGGGCGGTTCAATATTTGTTTTTGGGGCCTCTTGGATTGCTACGTTCGATATTTGGTTAGGCCGCAAAGGACATAGCCGAGTCGAAGTGCTCGCAGGTTTGGTGATTTTAGGCTCCATCATTGTGGCGCCATTCTCGCTTTTAGGTGACTTACATCAGCCGGCGCGTGCTTGGCACTTTTATGCCCAGATTCGTCCAGAGTCCTGGATGTGGCTTGGGGCCTGCTTATTGCCCTTTTTCATTGGCTTTAATGTGTTGTTCGGCTACTTATTAGTACGTCAACGCTTGCCCAAAGGGGGCGAAGGTTTATGGGCCAAAGTCGGGTCGTTTTTACGATTGGGTTCGTGGGACGGCATGCGCGCTTTAAAGCTCGTTGGGATTTTGGCGAGCCTCTCGTCGTTTTCCATCGCGTTTTATAGTGGCTTTGAAATCGGGTCGGTTCGTGCGGTGCCGCTTTGGCATACCTATTACTTACCGTTCCTTTTTGGAACGACAGCCTTTGCTTCGGGCGCAGGATTCTTACTCTTTTTGCATCGTGTGATTCACTCGGAAGCCGATGTTGAAGAGCCAGTTACTCGACGCTTAAAGGGCTGGTTACAGATTGGCGTTTTATCGATTTTTATTGCGTTTGCGCTCTGGTGGATGTCGGGCGATATGGCGGTGCAACAGTGGCAAGCCGTGATTGCAGAAAACGCTGCTTGGTTCGAACGTGGTTTGATGCTTTTGGCGCTTTGGGCGTTGAGCTTAGTGTTGGTCTTTTGGCCGCGAGCAAACTTGACGATGCTAGCCGTTTCGGGGGCTTTAATCACCCTGATGAGCTGGGGTTATCGTTGGGTCTTGTTGATGGACGGTCAAACGATTCCTAAATATGGCGCGGCGGTGCATTTATATACCCCGCCCTTAGATCCCGATGGTCTTTTGGGATTGGCCGCGAGCTTTGGACTTTGGCTTGCTTTAATGGTGGCTTTCTCAGAATGGGTCCGTTTGGGTTTAAATGATCAACCGGAGATGCGTCATGGATATTAAGAAGCGTCAATTATTAAAGGGCACGGTTGTGGCTGGTGGCGTGGGTGTCTTTGCCGCCGGCTATAGTGAAACCGTCAAGGACATGGTAAAGGGCTTGGCCACCGGTAGTTCTGGTGTGCATACCCGTAACGCCATTGCGGGTAACTCGCTTGAGCCTGAAATGGAAGTCGATTTAAAGACGGGCACTGTGAAGATGAATCCGAATCAACGTGTGGCCAACTCCATGTGCTTTGGGTGTTGGACGCGTTGTGGTGTGCGCTGTCGAATCGATAATAAGACCGATAAGATTGTGCGTATTTGCGGGAACCCCTATCACCCGTTGAGTTCTCGCTTACATATTCCGCTTGAAACCTCGATCAAAGATTCCTATTTGAGCTTGAGTGCCTATCACCAAGAAGGGATCGACAATCGATCCACGGCTTGTGCGTGTGGGAATGCGATGCTTGAAATGCTCGACAGTCCTCACCGCGTGACGCAGTGTTTAAAGCGTGTGGGTCCTCGTGGGTCGCGTCAGTGGAAGACGATTCCCTTTGAACAACTCGTGAAAGAAGTTGTGGAAGGCGGGAACTTGTTTGGTGAAGGTCATGTGGATGGTCTTCGTACGATTCGCAATTTGAAGGCGAAGATTTCGGACGAGAATCCGGAATACGGTCCGAAGGCGAATCAACTCTTGGTGACGGATGGCTCAGACGAAGGGCGTCAGGCGTTTTTAAAGCGTTTTACCTTTAACTCCTTCGGAACGCGTAACTTCGGGAATCACGGTTCCTACTGTGGTTTTTCGTTCCGTGCGGGTTCCGGGGCGATTATGGACGACTTAAAGAAGTACGCGCATACGAAGCCCGACTGGGAGTTTGCCGAGTTCATGTTCTATATTGGCTCCTCGCCTGCGCAATCGGGGAATCCGTTCAAGCGTCAGGCACGCCAGTTGGCCTATAACCGCATTAATCCGAAGTTTGAATACGTGTTTGTTTCGCCCATGATGGTGAATACGTCAAACTTACCCACCCAATCGCAACAAGAATGGATTGGTATTCGTCCCGCGACGGATGCGTCCTTTGCGATGGCACTCTTACGTGTCATTATTGATGAGTCTCGTTATAACGCTGACTTTTTAAGCGCGCCGAACATTAAAGTTGCGACGGATAAAGGGTTCCGTAGCTTTAGTAACGCGACCTTCTTAATCTATATGGACCCGAAGGATAAGCGCTACGGCCAGTATTGGCGCGCCAGCGAAGTGGGTTTGCCCTTCAAGGGCGATCCGTTAGGGAAAGAAGATCCGCCGTTGGTGATAGACGAAGCAACGGGTAAGGTTATGCCTCCCGGGAAGTCCACAAAGGCGCTTTTGACGGTACCCGATGAGATCACGGTTAACGACAAGCCGATCGTAGCGAAGACGAGCTTTATGCTGTTGACGGAATCGGCGCGTTCGAAGTCTCTTGAAGAGTACTCGGCTGAGTGCGACGTATCCGTTGAAAAGATCAAGGACTTGGCGGTTCGCTTTACGAGTCATGGTACGAAGGCTAGCGTGTTCTCGCACGGTGGCACGATGAGCACGAATGGCTTTTACAGTGCCTGGGCGATTTTGATGCTCAACGCGATGGTTGGGAATTTAAATGTGCCTGGTGGCACGATCCCGAACGCTGGGACGTATCCTGCGTTTGGTCCAGGTCCTCGCTATGACTTAGCCAATTTCGATGGGATGGTTCAACCCAAGGGCGTTTTCTTATCGCGCTCGAAGTTCCCGTACGAAAAGACCTCGGAATTTAAGCGTAAAGTGGCTGCGGGTAAGTCGCCTTATCCGGCTGAAGAGCCGTGGTTCCCGTTCTCCTCGCCATTGACTTCCGAGTATTTGGCCTCGGCGATGCAAGGGTACCCATACAAGCTCAAGGCTTGGATTAATCACATGGGTAATGTGATTTATGGTCAACCTGGGCTTAATTTTGCGGTACGCGATGCGTTAAAGGATCCGAAGAATATTCCGTTAATCATTAGTATTGATGCGTTCATCAACGAAACGAGTGAATTGGCGGACTATATCGTGCCCGATACGCTCACGTATGAGTCTTGGGGTTGGACGGACGCTTGGAACGGGACGGTGTCTAAGACGGCAACAGGCCGTTGGCCGGTGGTTGAACCTCGTACGGAAAAGACCAAAGAGGGTGATCCTGTCTCGATGGAAACGTTCTTAATTCATGTGGGGATGGCAATGGGGTTACCTGGCTATGGACCCGAGGCGATTAAGGGCGCGGACGGCAAGCGTTATCCGTTGACGAAGTCGCATCATTTCTCGCTCTATGGGGCGGCCAATGTGGCCTTTGCGGGTGGTAAGCCTGTGCCCGATATTAACGAAGAAGATCGTGAACTCTCTGGGGTGAATCGTATTATGCCAGTGCTCAAAGAGAGCTTGGCCCCTGATGAAGCGATGAAGGCGGCGTACATGTATGCGCGTGGTGGACGTTTCCAGAACTTGGATCAGGCGCGTTTACCCAATGAGGATCCGACCAACGTGTGGAAAAAGCCCATGATGATTTGGAATCCGGATGTGGGTTCGCGTCGCAACTCGCAGACTGGCGAACGCTTCAGCGGGTGTCCGAAGAGCTATGAACCGCGTTTAACGAGTGGGAAGCCATTGCGTGAACAGTTTACGAAGGAAGCGTGGCCGTTCTTACTCTCGTCCTACAAGTCCAATACGATGAGCGCGGTGAGCTTGCCGTGTAAGAAGTTACGCCAGGTGCATCCGTATAACCCGGTGCGCATCAATGCCGCAGTGGCTCAGAAGCTTGGGATTAAGACAGGTGACAAGGTGAAGATTTCGACGCCAGACTCCAGCGTCATTGCGCTGGCGCAGTGTGTTGAAGGTATTCACCCAGAATGCTTGGCGATTGAACACGGGTTTGGTCACTGGGCTTTGGGCGCCAATAGCTATGAAATTGATGGGAAAGAAGTCGAACCTGATTTAATGCAGCAGTCTGGCTTTAGCATCAATGAATTGGCGATTTTGGATCCGTCGCGCCCTGGTCGATTCCCGTTAGTGGACTGGGCCGTGGGCTCCGCGGCGCGCCAAGGGTTACCTGGGAAGATTGAAAAAATCGGCTAACGGTAACAAGACAATTGATGAATGAAATTTGGCCCAATTGAGCAATCAGTTGGGTCAAATTCGTTGAATAGGTAGGAGATTTCCTATTGAGTAACTAGTTTTTAGGTATTATTCTTTTAGAAGTTTTTGCTCATGTAATTAGTCGAAAAGCCCCTCAAGGGGGCGTGGGCTTTAAATATCGGATAGGAAGAAGAGAATGCTAGAAAAAGCTACTCATGAGAGATATCAACAATATCTTCATATGATGCTTAGAGATTTTGATGCGCTATGTTCAGCTTATGATGTGAAATATTCCTTGGCTTTTGGAACGATGCTTGGAGCGGTACGTCATCAAGATTTTATCCCTTGGGATGATGATATTGATGTTTACATGACTCGAGAAAACTATCACAAGTTTCAGTTAGCTATAAAGAAGGAAAGTAAAAAAGACGACTCTCGATATAGACACTATTATTTATGGGGTTTAGAGAGTTTTAATAATTATTTTTATGGTTATTTAGCTAAGTTTTGTGATTCAAGAACTCTTCTTGTAGAAAAAAAGAAAAGAGAAGTCAAGTATGGTGCATTTATTGACATCTTTGTGCTTGACCGATTGCCGAAAAGTTTGAGTGTCCGATTTTATGTACCAGTTTATAAATTAGTGTGTAGAGGTATGATTGGCTTGCAACATCGTCAGGTATTACGTTCTTTAGTCAATGCTATGTCTAGGTTCTTGGATCGTTGGGCTTTCATGGGGAATTCTAATGGCGTAGAGTCGTACATCAATATAGGATGCTCTGATCGTTGGGGAAAGCGGGCCGACTATGTTTTCCCTGAACAATGGATTGAAGAGTTCGTGTCTATTAAGTTTGGAGATTATTCCTACCCAGTTTTTAAAGAATATAAAGCTATGTTATCCCGTCAATATGGGAACTATATGGAGTTGCCTCCTTTAGATAAACGTTACGTTCACGACTGCAAAGTGCTTTTACCAAAGGAAGATAATGAATAATCAAGCGGCTGCAGTTTTATGTCGAGTGTTAGATGTTCCTTTTGAAGAGATTGATGAGATATACCTTCTTGGAGGAATGACAAATAAGAATTGGCTTTTGGGGACAAAATCCAAAGGAAAATATGTTGTTCGTCTTCCAGGGACGGCAACAAGAGAGTTTATTTGTTGGTCAAATGAGCGTGCCAATAATTTGGTTGCCAGTGGGATAGGAATATCTCCTGAAGTCGTCTATTTGGATCCTGAAACAGGGTTAAAAGTGACTCGATATATTCCCAATGCTGAGACTCTCACTCCCTTTACAATTCATAAGCATATTCAAAGTGTTGCAGAGTTGTTCGCAAAATTGCATGCAACAGAACCTTCAATGAATAATCGTTTTGATTTTATTGTTGAGTTCGATCGATATAGAACCATGATGGCGAAGCGGAGTTTATTTTTGGATTCGTCATTAGATTGTGTTTTACAAGCTTTGCCCCGTTTGTTAGCTCGCTTAGAAGACTTGGGAGTAGACTGGCGCAACGCTCATTGTGACCCGGTGGCTGAAAATTTTGTTCTGGAGCGCAGCATTGAGGGTGAGTCGGTTAAGTTGTTTCTGGTGGACTGGGAATACTCTGGCTTAATGGATCCTATGTGGGCTGTCTCTTATACACATCTGACGCTGCCGACGATATGCAGT
>CAMYAA010000007.1 GCA_947253615.1 uncultured Sutterellaceae bacterium | reverse complement strand
TCTCGTGGGCTCGGAGATGTGTATAAGAGACAGACCTTCCTCAATGGGATGGTTCATATTGGGCTCGAACACTATCCTGCTGGACGCGTGGGCGATCCCTCGAGCGTTCGATTGGCAGAACGATTAAAAGAACTCAATGTTCCTCAAGGTCGTTTGAAAACAGGAACGCCAGCGCGTATTGATGGACGCACGATTGACTTTAGTCGTTGTGAAGAGCAATGGGGGGATCTTGATCCTGTCCCGTCCTTCTCGTTATTACAACCTGCAGCGGAACATCCAGAACAACGTCCTTGTTGGATTACGCGTACCAATCAGGCTATGCATGATTTGATTTTGGCCAATTTGGATCGCTCTCCAATGTACACCGGCATTATTCATGGGGTTGGCCCTCGCTATTGCCCGTCCATTGAAGATAAGGTCAAACGTTTTGCTGATAAAGATAGCCATCAGGTCTTCTTGGAGCCTGAAGGTTTGAGCGTAAATGAGTACTACCCTAATGGGATTTCGACTTCCTTACCGTTTGATGTCCAGATTCAAATGGTTCACATGATGCCAGGGTTGGAACACGCGCATTTGTTACGTCCTGGGTATGCCATTGAATACGATTATTACGATCCGCGTAACTTAAAGGCGAGTTTAGAAACGAAGTCCATTGCTGGCTTATTCTTTGCGGGTCAGATTAACGGGACAACGGGTTACGAAGAAGCGGCTGCTCAAGGTTTATTGGCGGGTATTAATGCTGCTCGTTACGTGCGTGGTGAGGAAGCGTGGATTCCTCGTCGTGATCAGGCATATTTAGGTGTGATGGTTGACGATTTAACAACGCGCGGTGTGACGGAACCCTATCGCATGTTTACGAGTCGCGCTGAGTATCGTTTAAGCCTTCGCGAAGACAATGCAGACCGTCGTTTGACCGAAATTGGCCGTTCCTTGGGCTTGGTCGATGACAAGCGTTGGGATTACTACTGCCGTAAACGTGATGCGATTGCGCGTATGCATGAGTATCTGAAGGACACTTGGGTAAATCCTAAGATGTTCAACGGCTCTGAAAGTGAAGTTTTAGGTGCTCCGCTTTCGCGCGAATACTCTTTGAAGTCATTACTCTCTCGTCCTAATTTAGGTTTGAAAGACATTGCTCAGCTTAAAACCAAAGAGGATAAGCCCGTCTTGGTTTTAGAGGGATTGCGTCCTGATGAACTCGAACAAATTGAAATTGATGTGAAGTATGACGGTTATATTTCGCGTCAAGGCCAGGAAATCGAAAAGGCGAAGTCCAATGACACCCTGAAAATCCCTGAAGATATTAACTACGATGAGGTTCCGGGATTGAGTATTGAAGTTTGTCAAAAATTAAAAAAGATCATGCCGTTAACGGTGGGACAAGCTTCTCGAATTTCCGGGGTGACACCAGCTGCTATTTCTCTCTTGTTGGTGTATTTAAAGCGCAAATATTATTGGAAAAAGTCTAACAAAGGTTCTTAAGAATGACTGATCGCCGTCAATTATTAATCGACGGGCTTGAGGCTATGGGGCTCCCTCCCTCTTCGGCTCAAATACAAGCGTTGCTTGATTACGCTGACGCTCTTCTTCGTTGGAATAAGGTTTATAACCTTACAGCCATTGAAAATGAGCAAAGCGTACTCACGCATCATATTTTAGATTCCGCGAGTTTGATTCCTTATTTAAGGGAAGTAGCCCCTCACGCGCAGAGTCTGCTTGATGTGGGTAGTGGCGGCGGTTTGCCTAGCATCCCAACAGCACTGTTTTGTCCTGATCTCAAGGTGAGTGCGGTGGATGCTGTCCAAAAAAAGGTGGCGTTTTTGACCCAAATGGGGATTCAATTACGTTTGCGTAATTATCAGGCGATCCATCAGCGTGTAGAAAAACTTCAACAAACGTATGATGTTGTCACTTGTCGTGCCTTTGCGAGCTTGAAAAACTTCACAACATGGACCTATGATTGCCTCAAAGAGGATGGTCTCTGGATCGCCATGAAAGGGGTGATTCCTGAGGATGAGATTGCTCAGTTAGATCCTCAGCAAGTGAAGGTTGAAAGTATTGTTCCCATCAACGTTCCTCAACTCAATGAAGAACGTCATTTTATTTTGATGCGCAAGGCGAAAGGATGATGGCTATGTTAAGTGTATTTATTAGCACGTTCGTTTTAGCGTTTTCGACGTTACTACCAGTCATTAATCCTTTTAGTGGGGCCATGTTCTTTTGCACAATGACGCAAAATTTGACCCCAGAAGATCGATTATTCGTCGCCAATAGGATTGCCCTTTATTCCTTTGTTATCTTATTGGTCTGTCTGTCCGTTGGGCATGTCATTCTTAACTTCTTTGGTATTTCTGTAGGCGCTTTGCGTGTCGCCGGGGGGCTCGTTTTATTTATGGCGGGTTGGAGTGCTTTGAATGCACCCTCTCATGATGAAAACCAAAAAGATGTTCCTTCTATTTCTCGCACAAAATTAAAATCCATGGCGTTTTATCCGTTCACGTTGCCATTAACCACGGGCCCGGGTGGGATCGCGGTTTCGGTGGCATTAGGGACGAGCTTGCCGCGCGACACGGCCCATGTTGCTGGGGTGTTGGCTGCAACGGTAGCTATGGTGATCGTTATTTGGTTCTGTTATCGTTATAGTGATCGAGTTAATCAAGCCGTTGGCGCGGCCGGTGCTGATGCGTTGGCTCGTTTATTCGCGTTTATTTTGATTTGCTTAGGGGTGTCGATTACTTGGCAGGGCTTTTCAGAGTTATGGATGGTTTTACAAGCCAAGACATTGACCCACACGGCTGAACTTTCACTTCTTCCTTATCTGCAAAATATGAGTGCAAATTTTTCTAGTGCGCTTGGATAAGGGTAGAATTTTTAGATCACTTTTAGGACTTTACGAATAGGGCCAGTTCGCATGCCTCATATTTTTTGTATTGCTAATCAAAAGGGCGGGGTGGGTAAAACCACATCGGCAGTCAATTTGGCAGCCGCCTTAGCCCTGATGGAGCAACGTGTGCTCTTTGTGGATCTTGACCCACAAGGTAACGGCACCATGGGCTGTGGTATCGATAAAAATGAATTAGAAGCCTCGGTCTATGAATTGTTAGTGGGTTCTAAGTCGTTTGAAGATGTTGTCGTTAAAACGGAGTCGGGGTTTGATGTTTTGCCAGCCAATCGTGAACTCGCTGGCGCCGAAGTTGAACTCGTGGGAATGCAACATCGAGATGCCCGCTTAAAGATTGGCATGCATGATTATTTACATAACTACGATTATGTTTTAATCGATTGTCCTCCGAGCTTATCTATGCTTACGTTAAATGCCCTTTGCCTCTCGACCGGGGTGATCATTCCTATGCAATGTGAATACTATGCCATGGAAGGGCTGCGTGATCTTGTCGAGACCGTGAAACGTGTTCGTCTTCAAAAGAACCGTGCTTTAACGCATATGTGGATTTTACGTGTGATGTTTGATCCTCGTATTTCACTGCAACAGCAAGTGAGCGAACAGTTGAAGCATTATTTTGGGAAAAATGTGTTTGACACCATGATTCCGCGTAATGTTCGCTTGGCAGAAGCGCCTAGCCATGGTATGCCAGGGGTCTTGTACGATAAGTCGAGTAAAGGGGCTCAAGCATATCGTGCCGCTGCCTCAGAATTGTTAAAGCGAATGGGTTAATATGAAAGCACGCTGTGCTTTCTGTATTTTTCCTTAAGAGGATCTAAGGTGACAACGAGTAAAACGAAGCCTAAAGGTTTAGGACGTGGATTGGATGCCCTTTTCGGGTGTGAAGAAGACGTTTCATTTAATGATGTGCCTTCGACGGCTTTCCGAGAAGTTGAGTTAAGCCAACTGCATCCTGGGCAATATCAGCCTCGTCGTAATATGAATGAGGAAGCTCTCCGTGAGCTTGCTCAATCTATTCAATCTCAAGGACTGATCTGCCCTATCGTTGTTCGCGAAGACACCGTTAAAGGTGGTTATGAAATTATCGCGGGGGAACGTCGTTTTCGAGCCTTGAATTTATTGGGGCAAAAAACGACAGAAGTACTGGTCAAAGATTTTGATGATCAGAAAACCCTCGCCGTTGCGTTGATTGAAAATTTGCAACGAGAAGACCTCAATCCTATTGAAGAGGCCATGGGAATTAAGCGCTTGATCCAAGAGTTTAATTACACCCATGAAGAAGCTGCTCAGGCGATTGGTCGTTCCCGCACTGCGACCACGAATAGCTTGCGTTTGTTAACGTTGACCGATGAGGTCAAAGCAATGCTCGCACAAGGCGATCTTAGTATGGGCCATGCCCGTGCACTTTTGCCGCTCGAAGGAGCAAAACAAATTGAGCTTGCGAAGGAAACTCACCTAAAAGGGTATTCCGTTCGACAGGTTGAAGAGCTCGTTAGGCGCTTGTTGGAGGATGCTCCAAAAGTCAAAAAACGCGTTGTCATCAAAACCGGTGATGATCTGATGCTCGAGGAGACTTTGGCGGATACTTTGGGAGCGGTAGTTAAGCTGCAGGCCAATAAGAAAGGGAAAGGCAAGCTTGTGATTGAGTTTTCAAATCTCGAGCAACTTCAAGGGATCGTGGAGCATATTCGCAAGTGAAAACCCTTAAATCTTGATAGATTTACGATTGGTTAAATTTAGAAACTATAGAACATATATATTACAACATACTACTTAGGTGGTATTGGGTTTGGTCATCTTGGCTAATTGTATGGTTTACCCTAAATAAATAAAATGAATACTTGTGAAAAACGAGGTTCATACTAGTAGTATGCTCAGTGTTTCTGTTATTATGCGCGTTCTCATAGCGCAATACCTTATTGTGTTTATTCTGTGCGCAGGTTCTGCTGTTTTCGTAGGGCAGGACGGTGTATGGACAGTGTTATTAACCGGGGCGGCTTACGTTGTTCCATCAACGTTGGTTTCCGGGTTTATGGCATTGAAGCGCAATGGTTTACGTGATCGTCTCGGCCCTTGGGCTGTGCTGATTGGGGAAGCCGTTAAGATTCTGATGGTTGTGATTCTTTTGGGTCTGGTCGTTGGATACTACGAAAACCTTCGGTGGTCACTATTTATCATTACTTTGATATTGGTGGCTTATAGTTACTTACTCGTTCTGTTCAAGAGAAACTAAGGATCAGTATCCATGTCTCACGACGGACCTATTACCGCTAATCAATACATTCAACATCACATGGGTCATTTGCAATCTAGCCATATGACCTCGCTTGTTGATTTCTCGGTTATTAACTACGACACCCTCTTCTTCTCCGTGTTGATGATGGTTTGTGGTTTATACCTTCTTCGAGTCGCGGCAAAAAAGGCTACCTCGGGTGTTCCTGGTAAATTCCAGTGTGCAATCGAAATGCTCGTAGAGTTTGTGAATAATCAAGCAAAATCTATTGTGCATGGTAATCTTACGTTCATTGCCCCTCTCGCCTTAACGGTCTTCTGCTGGACCACGTTGATGAATGCCATCGACTTGATTCCGGTAGATTTATTCCCCGCGATTGCTGGTGCAGCTGGCATCGAACACCTTCGTCCTCTTCCGACGGCTGACCTTAATGGCGCCTTAGGGATGTCGTTGGGTGTTTTGCTCTTACTCTTCTACTACGGTGTGAAGATTAAGGGTGTTGGTGGCTTTACCAAGGAGTTGTTTACGGCTCCCTTCGGCAATCACATCGCTCTTTGGCCATTTAACTTCTTGTTAAATCTCATTGAATACTGTGCCAAGTTCGTGTCTTTAGGGATGCGACTCTTCGGTAACATGTATGCTGGCGAACTTATCTTTTTCTTACTTGCATTGCTCGGCGGGTTCATGCTTGAACTCGGGCCAGTTGGCGCCGTCGGTGCAGGTGTAGCTCAAGTCATTGGTGGCTTGGCTTGGTGGCTTTTCCACGTGCTGATTGTTTTGCTTCAGGCTTTCATTTTCATGATGTTGACCTTGGTTTACATCGGACAAGCCCACAGCAGTCACTAACAGCTTTTTTCTTTCCTTTACTCCCTTTTAAAAGTAATTTAGGAGTTTTAGTAAAATGACCAACGTCGCTTTCGTCGCTCTCGCTTGCGGCCTTATTATCGCTCTCGGTGCTCTTGGTGCTTGTCTTGGCATCGCTATCATGGGTTCGAAGTACCTCGAATCCGCTGCTCGTCAGCCTGAGTTAATGGAACCCCTCCAGACGAAGATGTTCCTTCTTGCTGGTCTTATCGACGCCGCTTTCTTGATCGGTGTTGGTATTGCCATGATGTTCGCTTTTGCTAACCCATTCGCCTAATCAGGCCGTTGAAATTAGAACGTCTCTCCTTTCAACAATGACGATGCCGATGGTATACGTTGTCTTCACATGAAGGGAACGTACCGTCGGCGTAATGGGGTTCAATAATGAACATTAATGCCTCTCTGTTTATACAGATGCTCGTGTTCTTCATCGGTGCATTAATCACGATGAAGTTCATCTGGCCACCTCTGATCCGTGCGATCGAAGAACGCCAAAAGAAAATCGCTGATGGTCTTGTTGCTGCTACGCGTGGTGAAAAGGCATTAGCGATCGCTACCGAACAGGGTAAGCGCATTGAAAGCGATGCCCGTTCGCAAGCGTCAGCCATTGTTGCTGATGGCGAAAAGCGTGCTGAAGCTATCATTGCTGAAGCTAAAGCTCAAGCTCAAGTTGAAGCTGATCGTATTCTTGAAAATGCTCGTCAGGAAGCTGCTCAGGAAATGGCACGTGCTCGTGATGCGCTTCGTAACGAAGTGGCTGAAATTGTCGTTGCTGGTGCTGAACAAATTCTTGCTCGCGAAGTTGACAAGTCTGTTCATGCCCAGTTGCTTGAACAACTGAAGGCGAAGCTCTAATTATGGCTGAAGTTTCGACGATTGCGCGCCCCTACGCTCAAGGTCTCATGAAGGCCTTAAAAGATCGTAATGCTGGCGCAGAAGACGTGGCAAAGGCTCTCGAGACGCTTGATGCAGTTGCATTGATTGCTCGTGATCCGCAAGTTGCCACTTTAGTCGGCGATCCTAAGCTGACTGACGATCAACTCTTTCAACTGATCGCGGACTCTTGCGACAAGCTTTCTTCTTCCGAAGAAGTTACGAAGCTTTTGCGCGTGGTCATCGAAAATGATCGTCTATTAGCTTTGTCGGAAATCGCCAAGCAATTCCGTGAATTGAAGAATGCGTCTGAAGGCGTCTCTGACGCCTATGTCGAGACCGCATTCGAGTTATCTCCCGATCAACTCGAAAGCTTGATGGTTTCGCTCTCGCAAAAGTTCCCTGGTCTCACTCTTCACCCTGTTGTGAAGGTTAATCCCGATCTTATTGGCGGGATTTCGGTTCGAGTTGGGGATCAACTTTTGGACGCCTCCATTCGTTCCCGTCTTGCCCAGATGAAGACGACGCTCACCGCTTAAAAGTATTCGGAGCAGTAAGATGCAACTCAATCCTAGTGAAATCAGCGACTTGCTGAAGAAGCGTATCGAAGGCCTCGGCGTTTCCGCTGATCTTCGCACTCAAGGCACCGTCGTATCCGTTACGGACGGTATCTGCCGTGTTCACGGTCTTAGTGACGTGATGCAGGGCGAAATGTTAGAATTTCCCAACAATACGTACGGCTTAGCCCTCAACCTCGAACGTGATTCTGTCGGGGCGGTTATTCTCGGCGCTTACGAACACATCTCTGAAGGTGACCTCGTTAAGACGACCGGACGTATTCTTCAGGTCCCTGTGGGTCCCGAATTGATTGGCCGCGTGGTTAACGCCTTAGGCCAACCGATTGACGGTAAGGGTCCTATCGAAGCGAAAGAATTCGACGTTGTCGAAAAAGTCGCTCCTGGTGTTATCGATCGTCAGTCGGTTTCTCAGCCTGTTCAAACGGGTTTGAAGTCCATTGACTCGATGGTGCCGATTGGCCGTGGTCAACGTGAATTGATCATTGGTGACCGTCAGACCGGTAAAACGGCTGTCGCTATCGACACGATTATCAACCAAAAGGGCAAAGACCTTATCTGCGTCTATGTCGCTATTGGTCAGAAGGCCTCCACGATTGCGAACGTTGTTCGTAAGCTCGAAGAGTATGGTGCTATGGATTACACCATCGTCGTGGCTGCTACGGCTTCTGAATCTGCCGCTATGCAATATATCGCCCCGTACGCTGGGGCAACGATGGGTGAATACTTCCGCGACCGCGGTCAAGACTCCCTTATCGTTTATGACGACTTGACCAAGCAAGCTTGGGCTTATCGTCAGATCTCCTTGTTGCTTCGTCGTCCGCCGGGACGTGAAGCCTATCCTGGTGACGTTTTCTACTTACATAGCCGCTTGCTTGAACGCGCTGCTCGCGTCAATCCTGACTATGTTGAACGTTTCACCAAGGGTGAAGTCAAGGGTAAGACGGGTTCCATGACGGCTTTACCGATCATTGAAACCCAGGCTGGTGACGTGACCGCATTCGTTCCTACGAACGTTATTTCGATTACTGACGGCCAGATCTTCTTGGAAACGGACTTGTTCAACGCAGGTATCCGTCCGGCTATCAACCCTGGGATTTCTGTGTCCCGCGTGGGTGGTGCCGCTCAGACCAAGATTATTAAGAAGCTCGGTGGTGGCGTGCGTTTAGCCTTAGCTCAGTATCGTGAGTTGGCCGCTTTCGCTCAGTTCGCCTCTGACTTAGACGACGTGACTCGCAAGCAGCTCGACCGCGGTCGTGTTGTGACCGAACTCATGAAGCAGCCTCAGTACCAACCTTTACAGGTTTGGGAAGAAGCTCTCGTGCTCTACGCAGTGAATATGGGTGCCTATGACGGTGTTTCCGTTGCAGACGCTCTCCGCGTTGAACGTGGCATGCGTGAGTACATCAAGACGCATCATCCTGAATTGATCGATTCTATCGAAACGAAGAAGGAACTCGTTAAGGAAGACGAAGCAACCTTAAAGGCTGCTATCGACGCTTTCTTGAAGAGCGGTGCTTACTAAGCGTTAATGACTCGTAGAGGATCCAAAACCTATGCCTAGTACAAAGGAAATTCGCGGGAAGATCAAGAGCGTACAAAATACGCGCAAGATCACCAAGGCGATGGAAATGGTGGCGGCCTCGAAGATGCGTAAGGCTCAGGACCGTATGTTTTCTGTTCGTCCTTATGGCGAACAAATTCGTTCGATTTGTGCTCATGTGGCCCAAGCGAATTCTGAATACAAACATGCGTTCCTGACGCAGCAAGACTCCTCCAAACAGGTCGGCCTTATTTTAGTGACGACCGATAAGGGGTTAGCGGGTCCTTTAAACACCAACATTCAGCGTTTGGTCTTGCAAAAGATTAAGGGCTGGACGGACGAAGGTCTGAAGATTCAGGCTACCGCCATTGGTAATAAAGGGTTCGGATTCTTGCAGCGTTTAAATGTTCCCATGATCAGTCGAGTGGTACAACTCGGTGATCGTCCACATCTTGAAAAGCTTTTAGGGGCAATCAATGCTCAAATTCAAGCTTACCTTGATGGGAAAGTGGATCGTGTTTACTTAGCCTACTCGCGCTTCGTTAACGCCATGAAGCAAGAACCTGTTGTTGAACAGCTTCTCCCGTTAACTAAAGATGCATTGTCCATTTCGGGCTTGCCTGAGTCTGAAGAAGCAGCTTCGCATTCGTGGGATTATTTATATGAACCCGATGCGGTGACTGTTTTAGATGAACTCTTGAAGCGTTATATTGAAACTTTGATTTATCAAGCTGTGGCTGAAAACATGGCTTCTGAACAAAGTGCCCGTATGGTCGCTATGAAGGCTGCATCCGACAACGCTAAGAAGCTCATTAGTGAGCTCCAGCTTGTCTATAACAAGACACGTCAAGCCGGTATTACGAAGGAAATCACCGAAATCGTCGGTGGTGCCGCGGCTGTGTCTTAATTGGTATCGATAATTGAGGAAAAATCCATGAGTATCGGACAGATCGTTCAGGTTATTGGCGCTGTGGTGGACATCGAGTTCCCACGTGATGCCATGCCTAAGGTTTACGACGCTCTCGTTCTTGAAAAGGACGAAAGTAATACGTTGGCTGAAGCCGGCTTGACCTTTGAAGTTCAACAGCAGTTAGGTGACGGCATCGTTCGTACCATTGCTATGGGCTCGTCGGAAGGCTTGCAACGTGGTATGAAGGTCAAGAATACGGGTCGCGGTATTGCTGTGCCTGTTGGTCCTAAGACCCTTGGCCGTATTATGGACGTGCTCGGCCGTCCTATTGACGACTGCGGTGACATTGGCGCTGAAGAAAAGCGTGAAATTCACCGTGAAGCCCCGAAGTTCGACGAACTTTCGCCTTCGGTTGACCTTCTCGAAACGGGTATTAAGGTTATTGACCTTATTTGTCCGTTCGCTAAGGGGGGTAAGGTTGGTCTCTTCGGTGGTGCCGGTGTGGGCAAGACCGTTAACATGATGGAACTCATTAACAACATCGCGAAGCAGTACGGTGGTTACTCCGTGTTCGCTGGTGTGGGTGAACGTACCCGTGAAGGTAATGACTTCTACCATGAAATGGCTGACTCTAAGGTTCTCGACAAGGTCGCCATGGTCTTCGGTCAGATGAATGAACCTCCGGGAAACCGTTTACGTGTTGCCTTGACGGGTTTAACGATGGCTGAAGCCTTCCGTGACGAAGGTCGTGACATCTTATTGTTCGTTGACAACATTTACCGTTACACCTTAGCGGGTACGGAAGTGTCCGCTTTGTTAGGCCGTATGCCTTCCGCTGTGGGTTATCAGCCGACGTTGGCTGAAGAAATGGGTAAGCTTCAAGAACGTATTGCTTCGACGAAGACTGGCTCCATTACTTCTATTCAAGCCGTTTACGTTCCTGCTGACGACTTGACCGACCCGTCGCCTGCGACGACCTTCGGTCACTTGGACGCTACCGTTGTGTTGAGTCGTGATATTGCCGCTTTAGGTATTTATCCGGCTGTTGACCCGCTTGACTCCACGTCTCGTCAGGTCGACCCCAACATCATTGGGGAAGAACACTACAACACGGCTCGTAAGGTTCAGGAAACGCTCCAGCGTTATAAGGAACTTCGTGACATTATCGCCATTTTAGGGATGGACGAACTCGCTCCTGAAGATAAGATGACGGTTATGCGTGCTCGTAAGATCCAGAACTTCCTCTCTCAGCCTTTCCATGTGGCTGAAGTGTTTACGGGGGCTCCTGGTAAGTACGTTCCTCTCAAGGAAACGATTCGTGGCTTTAAGATGATTGTTGAAGGCCAGTGTGATGAATTGCCTGAACAGGCGTTCTACATGGTTGGCACGATCGACGAAGCTTTCGAAAAGGCGAAGAACCTCAAGTAATGCTTGAGGCTTGGCCCTCTATCCGGGGGCCAAGTTCAAGCGTCTGACAACGGAGATCAATATGGCAACTATTCAAGTACGCGTCGTCAGCGCTGAAGAACAAATCTACTCTGGTGAAGCTGAGTTAGTCGCTTTACCTGGGAAGATGGGTGAGTTAGGGATTCTGCCTGGACATGAACCTTTAATCACCTTGATCAAACCTGGTATGGTTCGCATTCATCGTCCTAACACGAAGGAAATTGAAGAAATTTTCGTCGCTGGCGGGATTTTAGAAGTGCAACCCACTGTGGTGACAGTTCTTGCCGATACCGCTGTTCGTAGCCAAGATTTGGATGAAGCTCGTACGATGCAAGCGCTTGAAGAAGCGAAGCTCGCGCGCACTAAGGCTGAAGGTGATCTCGAAATTGCCAAGGTCGAAGCTGAAATCTCTAATTTGGCGGCTCAGTTGGCTATTATCAAGAAACTTCGTCAAAAGCGTTAATTCGGCGCACGAATCTAAAGGCGGCACTTTCTTTTGGGAGGGTGCCGTCTTTTTATGTATGCAAACAAAATGAAATCAGAGTAGTCTATATCCATCGATATAGTCTCATTCTGTCTCTTATACACATCTCCGAGCCCACGAGACCGTACTAGATCTCG
>CAMYAA010000006.1 GCA_947253615.1 uncultured Sutterellaceae bacterium | reverse complement strand
CACACTGCATATCGTCGGCAGCGTCAGATGTGTATAAGAGACAGAGAATAAATGCCCTAAACCGGCCCCTTCCGACGCGCCTTCAATTAAGCCTGGCACATCCGCTAATACGAAACTTTCTTCCGGACCGACACGAACCACCCCTAAATGCGGATGTAAGGTCGTAAACGGATAGTCCGCAATCTTCGGACGCGCATTCGAAACCGCCGTAATAAAGGTCGATTTACCCGCATTGGGTAAACCCAATAAGCCGACGTCGGCTAACACTTGAAGCTCTAATTCCAACGAACGATACTGCCCCGGTTCCCCCGGCGTACATTGCGTCGGCGCACGATTGATCGAACTCTTAAAGTGAAGGTTCCCAAGACCGCCCTTGCCGCCACTCGCGAGCAATTGACGAGCCCCATGAACATTTAAGTCCGCAATCACTTCCCCCGTATCCGTGTCACGCACAAGCGTGCCCACCGGCATACGTAAGGTAATGTCATCGCCCCCCGCACCATAACAGTCCGCACCGCGTCCATTTTCCCCATTCGGAGCGAAAAACTTACGTGTGAATCGATAGTCCACTAACGTATTAATGTTTCGGTCCGCGACAGCCCATACCGAGCCCCCACGACCGCCATCGCCGCCGTCAGGACCACCTTTCGGTATGAATTTTTCGCGACGAAAGCTCGCAGCACCATTTCCACCTTTGCCGCCTTGAACCTCGATTCTCGCTTCGTCAACAAATTTCACAAAATCACCTTTAATTAAAAGGACGCGGCTTCGTCTTTACCGTCGTTAGAGCCCAAACTCTACCAGAATTCCTTGCCCTATTGTGGTGAAAATCCCCGCCCTATGACTTCGGGATTTTCCATTAAGTCCAAAGAATCAACCGCATTAAAAAAGCCCAGTGAGAAATTTCACTAGGCTTTGCTATTGTTCGTCTCTATAAAGAAACGATTGCACCTAATTTAAATTAGGCAGCAACAGGTTCGACGTGCACGTACTGGCGGTTGAAAGCGCCCTTGACTTCGAACTTAACAACACCGTCCACGAGGGCGAAAAGGGTATGATCCTTGCCCATGCCGACGTTATCACCAGCGTGGAACTTCGTACCACGTTGACGAACGATGATGCCACCAGCGTTCACTGCAGCGTCACCAAAAACCTTCACACCAAGGCGCTTAGCCTTAGAATCACGACCGTTGCGGGTAGAGCCGCCACCTTTCTTATGTGCCATTTTCTTGCTTCTCTATAAAAAGTGGGTTAACCAATTAAGCTGCGATCTCTTCGATCTTGAGCTCCGTGTAGTTCTGACGATGACCGCCAGACTTCATCGAGTGCTTACGACGACGGAACTTGAAAATGCGAACCTTTTCGCCACGGCCATGAGAAACGACCGTTGCCTTAACAGCAGCGCCTTCAACGAAAGGAGCGCCAACCTTGAGGCCATTTTCGGTAGAGACAGCGAGCACTTCGCTCAACGAAACTTCAGCGCCAACTTCAGCGTTGAGGGTTTCAACCTTGAGCTTGTCGCCAACGGAAACGCGGTATTGCTTACCGCCGGTTTTAATAATTGCGTACATGTAATAAACCTCGCCCGTCTTGCTTGAAAACCTAATCCACCATGAACTTGGCCCAGCAAAACCTTTTTGTAATCAGTTCACTAAAGCGCCAATACAGTCACTCTAGTCAACTCGTGTGCGTGGAAAAGTCAAGATTATCGTAAAAACCCCGATTGAAGTCAAGCCAAAGTTCAAGTTTTTCATCATCCCTTCCAAGGGTCCTCACATTTTCTCCCTGAGCTTGCCCACCCTCGGGTCGCGCCCCTAGGGTACAATGCACCCATATTGTTAATTCATTCTTTACCATGACCATGAGTACCATGCACGAAGCGAACAATCCCAAAGCAATCATCCAAGCCTTGTTGGCCCTGATTGCTCAAGACATGATCGAAGTCGATCGCTGCATCCGCAACGAACTCTCGAGCGATGTCCCTCGTATGAAAGAAATCAGCGAGTACATCACGAGCGCTGGCGGTAAACGCATGCGACCCGCCCTCTTAGTACTCATCTGCCGCGCCTTAGGGTACGAAGGCACCCTGCACCACTATTTGGGGGCCACCATCGAACTCTTACATACCGCCACGCTCATGCACGACGACGTCGTCGACGAAAGCCAGATGCGTCGTGGACGCGAAACCGCCAACTCCCGTTGGGGTAACGGCGTAGCTGTCTTGGTCGGCGACTTCCTCTATACGCGCTCGTTTCAAATGATGGTCAAGGCCGGAAACCTTCGCGTCATGCAGGCTTTAGCGAACGCCGCTAACACCTTGAGTGAAGGCGAAGTGATCCAAATGGTCAACGCCCACGACCCCGAAGTGAACGAAGCCCGCTACTTTAAAGTGATCGAACGCAAAACCGCTTGCCTTTTCGAAGCGGGAGCGCGTATGGCAGCCGCCATTGCTGAGGCCTCCCCTGAGGCGGAAAGCGCCGTGGCTCAATACGCCTTGGCCCTCGGTAACGCCTTCCAAATCGCCGACGATATTCTCGACTACCATGGCGTAGCAGCCGATATCGGGAAGAACTTAGGCGCCGACTTGCGCGAAGGCAAAATGACCTTACCGCTCATTTACGCCCTCGAAGAAGCCCAACCCGAAGAACGCACCATGATCGAAAACGCCGTGCGTGAAGGCAACGGTGACTTCGAAGCCATTACCGGAATCGTGCTTCGCACCAACGCCTTAGCCCGTTGCGTGGAACGCGCCCAACAAGAAGTCCGTCGTGGGAAAGAAGCGTTGAGCATTCTCCCCGATACCCCTTACCGCACTAGCCTCATGAAGTTACTCGACTTCACCGTTGCGCGTAACGTCTAAGGGAGCCCGCGTCCCAAATGTATGGTATTTTTTGCCGTTTTGACGCACTTAGTCGCAAAACACGTATGCATAACTAGGGATTCTTTGGTATACTTCGTCTCCTCATTAGAGATTCGGGGTGTAGCTCAGCCTGGTAGAGTACTACGTTCGGGACGTAGGAGTCGGAGGTTCGAATCCTCTCACCCCGACCAGAAAAAATAAGACGTTGAAAAACGTCTTTTTTTGCCCGTTTGTTTTAGAGCCCCCGCGTTACAATATCGTCATTCTCCTTTTTTCGAGTGACTGCACTATGACTTGGGTAATGGGTCTCACGGGCGGCATTGGTTCGGGCAAAAGCCTGGCTTCTCACTTTTTCTCTCAGGCGGGCCTCCCCGTTGTCGACGCCGATCAGGTTTCTCGTGATTTAACGGGCCCCCAGCAAATCGGCTCCTTGGCCGTCGCCCAGTGTTTTGGTCAAGACGTCCTAACGCCCGACGGGGCCATGGATCGCCATCGCATGCGCGAACTCGTCTTTCGCGATAAAGCCGCGAAGGAAAAACTCGAAAATTGCCTTCATCCCTTAATCACCAGCGCCCTTAAAACGGCATTAGACGCCGCCAAACAACAAAGTCCTTGGGTGATTTTTGATTGTCCGCTTCTGGTACAAAACCCCACGTGGCTCACCTGGGTCGATCGCATTGTCGTCGTTGACGCCTCCATTCCCACGCGAATTGAACGCATTTTGACGCGCCCAGGACTCACCGAAAGCACGGCCCGCGCCATCATTGCTCAACAACCCTCACGTCAGCATTTTCTCTCGATCGCTAACGATATCCTTCAAAATGAAACGTCCGCGCAAGATTTAGAAAACGCGGTTAAAGCCTTGTGCCAACAATGGCGCGAACAATATCCCGCCTAAAAGGGCAAAATACTCTAACGATACGCAGAAATTTGCGCTAAGCTAAAGGTTTACGGTTTATTTTTGACGATGGTGGCTTATGGTTCCAGAAAACTCACTGCTCTATGAGTTTCCGTGCAATGAGAAATATCGCACGTATCTCCGACTTGAAGCGCTCTTCCGACGCTTCGATTGGTTCTGTGAACAAGACAGTCCCGTCGCTCACCAAGCGGCCATTTCCGCCTTATTCGACCTTCTTGACGCGACGGCACGTTCCGATTTGCGCCACGAAATGATTCAGGAAATGGAGCGCCAACGTCAGCGTTTAATGCAATTGAAGACCTCCGACAATGGTTTTTCGGAGCTCGACGCGCAAACGTTAGATCAACTCGAAAAAACCATCTATACCGTCGCGAACGCCGTCGGACGCACCGGTCAGAGCGTGCGTGAAAATCAATGGTTGCAGCTCGTGCGCACCCGCCAAGCGATCGTCGGGGGAACCTGCGAATTTGATTTACCCCAGTTTCACCACTGGATGAATCGTCCGCCCCAAACCCGTCGCGAAGAACTCTTGAGTTACGGCACCACCCTCGAACCCATTCGCGAAGGCTCACACCTTCTCTTAGAGCTGTTGCGCCAAAATAGCTCCATCAAAACGTATACTTGCGAGAAGGGAAATTTCCAACAGTCCATGACCCATTGCCAAAACATCCCGCTCGTGCAGATTTGGCTCCCCGGGGACACCAACATCATTCCTGAAGTCAGTGTCAATAAATTCATGCTCTGGGTGCGTTTCTCTGAACTGGATTTAAACAACAAACCCCATCCCATTCGTGAGGGTTCCCTCACCTTTTATATGGGCATGTGCAGTTTTGTCTAATGAGTGTCGTCTATGCAAGTGAAGTGCCCAACGTGCAAAAAATCGGTGGAATACTCCCCGAAAAACCCCTTTCGTCCCTTTTGCTCCGAACGCTGTAAATTAATCGATCTCGGAGAATGGGCCACGGATGGCTACGTCATCGAGGGGGAACCCGGCTCCGCCGATCGACTCTCGCCCGAAGGAGTCGACGAGGCCGCGCGTTATCGCGCCGAGCTCGATCGGAAAAAAGCGCGTCAGTCATAACGAAAAGGCTTGTTTTTTTAAACAAGCCTTTTGCATTAGGATTAGGGCTTCACGCCATGAGCACCCTTATTTTGCCACTCACGTAAACTCGTCGAGGGCACCCCTTGAACATAAATCGGTAAGAGCGGCTCACCGTCGCGCAAAACCGCTTCGAAATGCTCGGGCTTCACCACCATAAAGTCGTAGCCCATCGCTTGAGCACGCAAGGCATCATCAAAGTTTTCAGCCCACGCACCCACATAACGATGATGACGGTCGCGAACCACCGTCGAACGATGCCCCGTTAACGTCAACGTTAAAATGTCCGTGGAATCTTCCCACACATTGGGCAAATCCACCCACGCTAATACAGGTTCAGACGCGGGCAAAATCAACCCGGGCGTACGTTCATTGGGCGCATAAAACCCATAGGTCTGCCCTTCGTTGGCCGAGATCGGACCAAAAAAGTCCCAGGAACGGCGGAAATGCAAACGCACATTGGCATGCTCATAACGATGCTCCATCACAAACCAAGGCACGGAGTCCGCTAAATCAATCGAGAGCTCTTCTTTGAGCTCACGCGCGAGAGCGCTATGCGGCGTTTCACCGGGCTCAATCTTGCCCCCTGGAAACTCCCAGTAATTCGCGTAGGGCTTACCTTCTGGACGTGAGTTCAATAACACTCGACCGTCCTCACGAATTAAAACCCCGACGACCACTTCAACCCAAGACGTTGCTTGCATATTCTCTCCTCGTTAATCATAAGACGCCGCGAAAGACGCCCTTATGCCTTAAGTGTACGCTACAAAAAAACTCGATAGCTATAGGGACCTCGATGTAGATCCACCATCAAGGTGGCCTCACCCGCCCAAAAGGCGCGATACGCCTTCGCCCAGTCCGGGGACGCTTGTCGTTCACCCGCTCGCCACAAAGGAACGTCGCCCAGGAAAACATCCATACTCGAGAGTTCGAGCGTGCTCACCTCCGTGCCCATCAACACACGCCAGAGCTGACGATGCCATTGCGCTTCATTCATCTGGGCCTGGCCCCCTTTCTTGAGTTGTTCGAGCCAGAGCACCAGGGCCCTAGCGACCTCACACCACTCCGAGGGCGTATCGGCCCCACGAACCCATAAACATTGTCGAAACCCTAAGTCCTGCGAGGCCTCCCGCACCAAACGCTCAATGACTAAACGCCACCCGGCCTCGAGGCTAAAGCGCATGGATCGCGTCACCTCGGGGGTTTGTGCCTCAGTTCCCGCCGCGATCAAGACCAATTGATCACACGGATGCATCCATCCCATCGCTTTGAGCGGTGCCAACAACTCTTGGCTTAATCGCTCCGACAATTCACGCAACGCGCTCAAGGGTAAGGTCGCATTCGTCCACCCGAGCAAGGTGGTATTGTGCCCCTCGTGGGGATTGCTCCAGAGAAGTCCCAAGAGTTCCAAGGGGGTATCGCCATGCATAAAGAGCGTATGAAAGGCACGAAGGCCGTGCGCTTTTGCGGCTGACATTAAGGCCGACACGGGCATGGGGCGAATGCATTCCCAGGACGCCTCAAAGCCCGAAATCCAACGCTGCGCGGGGAAAAGCGCATCGTGCGGCCCTTCACAAAGGGGCAAAATCGCCGCACTACTTTGGCGTGTGGCCGCCCCGACTTGTTTGAGCACGGCCTCAAGCATCCCTGAGCTCATCGGGTCCTGACTCGAACTTAAAAACCCTTCGAAAATCGCCACACTTTGTGGCGCAAAAGGCGTCTTTAAACGATCTTTTAAACTCTGAATGACCCCTTCTTTGGTCGAACGACTCGCGCCGATCGACGCGGCCGCACTCGCGCCACGATCCACGGGAAAGACCCAAACGTCAGAGCCGGGCGCATGCCCAACATTCACAGTAATTTCATCCATCGAGTGCCTCTTTGAAACGGCTCCAAAAAAAATTCCCCTTCATCAACGAGGACAAAGAGGAACTTTCTCATGCGCGACACCACTCACGTCGTGGCGAAGTCCCTCCCTAGCGAGCGAGGGACCCGTGCACTACTTTAATTTACCGCAACACTCTTTGAAACGACGGCCCGAGCCACAAGGACACGGATCATTTCGCCCAACCGCGGCAAAACGTTCCTCCTGAGACTGCGCTTCGGTATCTAATGCCGAAGGCGCTTCCCCCGTCATTTCTACCGAATGCGTCGACTCGTTGGCAGGCGCCGCTTCCAAGGCTTCACCCGCGGCGGGGACCTCTTCAGGCTCTTGCATACGAATTTCAACGAGCATCAAGACCGTGACTAACTGTTCGCGAATCTGATCGAGTAAACGATCAAACATTTCAAAGGCTTCACGCTTGTACTCTTGCTTAGGCTGCTTTTGAGCATAGCCACGTAAGTAAATCCCTTGACGCAACGCATCCAAGGCCGAAATGTGCTGACGCCACAACTGGTCTAAGACCTGTAAGAGCACGTCACGCGCAAAGCCTAAGAAGCCTTCTTCGCCCACAATCGCCACCTTGGCGTTGTAGTTGTCTTCGGCACGCTTTAATAACGCTTCGAGTAAGTCCTCGTCCGTAAACTGATCATTGCTGTCGAGTAACGCACGGAAATCCATCTCGATGCCAAAACTCGTCTTGAGCTTTTCAGCCAACCCGGCCAAGTCCCACTGATCTTCCACCGTTTCCGCTGGCACATATTCACGGAACAAGTTCGTGAAGTACCCTTCACGCAAGTCCTTGATCAACGGCGCAATCGAATCGGCTTCAAGAATTTCGTTACGTAAGCCATAAATTTCACGACGTTGGTCATTTTGAACGTCATCAAATTCCAACAACTGCTTACGAATGTCGTAGTTGCGACCTTCCACCTTACGTTGAGCCGACTCAATCATGCGAGAGAGCATCTTGGACTCAATGGCCATGCCACGTTCAAGCTTTAACTTGTCCGCCACGGCACGCATGCGATCGCCCCCGAAAATACGTAAGAGCTGATCTTCCATCGATAAATAGAAGCACGAACTGCCCGGGTCACCTTGACGACCCGCACGACCACGTAACTGATTGTCGATACGACGGGATTCATGACGTTCCGAGCCGATAATGCGAAGACCACCGGCGCGAATCACTTGATCATGCGCTTCCTTCCATTCGACACGAACAGCTTCGATCTGACCCGCCTTTTCTTCGTCGGATAACTCTGGATTGTTCTGAATGGCTTCAATGGCTTTGTTCACGCCGCCACCCAACACAATGTCGGTACCACGACCGGCCATGTTCGTCGCAATCGTCACCATCCCGGGGCGACCCGCTTCTAACACGATCTGGGCTTCACGTTCATGCTGCTTAGCATTCAACACATTGTGCGGAATGTTCGCGGCCTTGAGCATCTGAGAGAGAACTTCGGAATTTTCAATCGAGGTCGTCCCTAAAAGCACCGGCTGCTGCTTTTCGTAGCAAGCCTTCACGTCTTCCACAATCGCTTCGTACTTTTCTTCCACCGTACGGAAAACTTTGTCTTGCTCGTCCACACGAATCATCTTGCGATGCGTCGGAATCACCACCGTTTCCAAGCCATAAATGTCCTGGAATTCATAGGCTTCCGTATCCGCCGTCCCGGTCATCCCGGAGAGCTTTTCGTACATACGGAAATAGTTCTGGAACGTGATCGAGGCTAAGGTCTGGTTTTCTTGCTGAATCTTGACGCCTTCCTTGGCTTCCACCGCCTGATGAAGACCATCGCTCCAACGACGACCCGGCATCAAACGACCCGTGAATTCGTCCACAATCACGATTTCACCGTTTTGCACCACATAGTGCTGATCACGGTTAAATAACGTATGCGCACGTAAGGCCGCATTCAAGTGATGCATCAAAATAATGTTGTGCGGCGAATAGAGGGAATCTTCGGGCTTAATTAAGCCACGTTCCACCAAGAGCTGTTCTAAGAACTCATGGCCCTTTTCACTCAAGTACACCTGGTGAGCTTTTTCGTCCACCCAGTAGTGCCCATCACCCTTTTCATCGGCTTGACGCGTTAATAACGAAGGAAGCTCATTGACCGCCACGTATAAATTAATATCATCATTGGCTGGACCCGAAATAATTAACGGCGTACGCGCTTCGTCAATCAAAATCGAGTCCACTTCGTCCACGATCGCATAGTAGAGCGGACGCTGATGACGCTGATTAATGTTAGAGACCATGTTGTCACGTAAATAGTCGAAACCAAATTCATTGTTGGTCCCATACGTGATATCGCAGGCATAAGCCATGCGCTTGGTGTCCGAATCTTGATTCGATAAAATCTTGCCGACGGATAACCCTAACCAGTTATATAAGCGACCCATCCAGTCCGCGTCACGACTCGCTAAGTAGTCGTTGACCGTCACCACGTGACAGCCCTTGCCGGGTAACGCATTCAAGTACACGGCTAACGTTGCGGTTAAAGTCTTGCCTTCCCCCGTACGCATTTCCGCAATCTTGCCATCGTTTAAAACCATCCCCCCGATGAGCTGCACATCATAGTGACGCATTCCCATGACACGAACGGCCGCTTCTCGAACCACCGCAAAGGCTTCCGGTAACAAGTCGTCTGTGGTTTCACCCTTGGCAATACGTTCACGGAATTCGAGGGTCTTCGCTTTTAATTGCTCATCCGTGAGCGCCTGCATCGCAGGTTCGAGTTTATTGATTTGGTCACATTGTCGACGGTAGTGCTTGATCAAACGATCATTACGACTGCCGAAAATTTTAGTGAGTAATTCGTCAAACATGGGTCTTCTTCAATAATGCAATCTTCGTTGATCAGAACTCGTAAGTCCCTGGTTAATCAACGCTACAACGGTGCCTCGGGGAGAAATTCCGCATTCTTTTTGACAGAACTCTCTTTTTAAGGCACATAATTATGTGATTATCGCACAAAAACTATTCTCGTCTCATCTTCATAATTCATTGATAATCTTGAGTTAATCCCTCAAGCCTTGGAAGCGTCCTTATGTCTCGAAAAAAAGCCTTTCGTCTTGGTCAAACCGCGCATTTTATGCAGGCCGTCAACCCAAAATTAAAGGTTAAACGTGAACTCACCTTGGTTAAAACCATCGGCTATGAGCTCCTTGGGCTGTTTAAAACCTACCGCATTAATCTCAAGCTCACGGATGGGTCACAGTGCCGTGTCAAAGAAGACTGTTTAACGTTTCTGACGAGCTCCGTGACCGTGGCGCAGAAAATCCGCCAAATCACGCCGCAAATCGAAAAGGTCTTACGCCAACTCGAGTCGCAAGGGCGCATTAGTGGAGTGCATCGAGTCGATGTGCGCATTATGCCCGCGGCCCTCCCGACGCCCGAGCCCACGGACGTTAAACTCTTTGATCGCAAAAAGAGCGAATGGAGCGCCATGACCCTCAACGTCATCGCCAACCAACTCGCCCACGACGATTTGCGTAACGACTTTAAACGCTTGAGCCAATTGCTCGAGAGTACCCCGGGGGCCTTCGGTGAATTAAACGAAGAAGAGCTCAACCAAACGGAACAACTCTATTTCGAAAAATTCCGCGCCCTCAAAGACGCACGCGTTCGCACCCAAGAAGAGCACGACAAGATTCAAATCCTCGATCCTGCCCATATTCTCGTGCCGATCAATGCGAAAAATAACGCCCTCAATCTCGCTAAACGCGAGCATCTCGCGCACTATATCGCCACCATCGATGAGCGACTCAACGCCCTCTATGACGTTTTTTCCGAAATTAATACGTGGCGAGAAACCTTGGCCAACCCGAACCCTGGCATGATGCCCACACCCCCGACGTTACCGAAGTTAAGTGACTTTAACGTCCCGGTCTTAAGTCCCATGCCCGAGATCGTTAACTCCATATTGGGCCCCACGGCCCTGCGTGATAGCGCCCAAGATATCGAAGATCGAACGCTAAAAACGGCCCTTCTCAACATTTCCGAAAAGCTCGAGCGCTCTCCGGAGGCCACCGATCTTGAAAAACTGCGAGCCTCCCTCTACGAACGACTCAAAGAGAGCACCGTTCGATACCTCCTCTCGCACGAGGAAACCGAGCACTACGAAGCCCTCTGGAAACGCGTGGGCAAAGCTCAAGATCAGCGCGATATTCTCGAGGCGAGTAAGGCCATCACGCACTTTCTCGAGGCGATCGATCCAAAGCGCCAAGCGCAAAACGAGGCCGCGCCGAGCGTGGAGCCCCCCGAGCCCGAGCGAGAACCGAGTCTCATTGCCTCGGCAAGTATCGCTAGCTTATTGGAAAACACGAAAACGGTCGGGCGCGTGCTCGTCCCTTATCAGGCCAAACTCACGCAAAAGTTCGATCCCCGTAGCTTAGTGCTCGCACAACTCGTCAAGGAAGAACAACGTACCCTTCGCGTCTATCAAGACGTTGGGGCCTTTATCGAACGCCTCGGACACGATTTCGTCCGCATGGGTAAAAATCCGCCCGAAGCCAATCAAAAGGCGTTGACGATTCTTGAAGCCCGCCACGCCATCATTAATACCCAACGCGAGGCCCTTCGAGCCCTGCGCGAACGATGCGAACACGGAGAATCGCTCCCAGAGATCAAGCGCGAACTCGCGCAACTCGTCATTGACACCCGCGCTCAACGCCAATTCTGGCAAAGCTTTGACCAAGACATTCATGAGGGTGGTGAAACCCTAGTGTGGGACCAACCCGAGCGCGAGCAGGCCTTGCATACGCTCGAAGCGCTACAGGACTCCCTCGAGCGTCGTCGCTTAAATCGTGAGAATTTCGCCTGGAAGGCGGCCTCGGCCGTGCTCGAAACGCCTGCTTCTAAAGAGGATCACGCGCCTCAACCAACGCGCGAACGCGCCGCTCAAGCCTCTTTCACGACGAACGCCCCCGCTGCGCCTGAGCTCCCCTACAGTATCGCCTCCCTCATCGCCTTTAAAAAGGCCAATGAAGCGAGTTCGGTCCCTGAACGCGTCTCGGCCAACGATATCGCACCGAGCGCACCGCCCGCCTCGAAGACGCTTGAAACCACCTCGCAACAGGTCAAAAATCCCAAACTGCGCGAAAAATTGGCCCACTTGGCTCAACAATTAACGAAAAAAGCGAAGGCTTAAAAAATGAGTAAGGGTGCACACGACACGTATGCACCCCTTTGAGCGAAGAGAAAAACGAATTAGCTCTTAATCGTCACGGTTCGTTGACTCGCCCGTCATGGCAAAACTTTCCGTGCCCTGACGCCAATAGTCCACCGGACACTCTTGTTCGTTTTCAAAACTAACCCATTCCCACGCGTCGGGCGTCTCTAAGAGCAAACGCAACAACTTATTGTTGAGCTCATGGCCGGACTTATACGCTCGATAAAACGCCAAGAGCGGCGCCCCTAATACGTATAAGTCGCCCATCGCATCAAGAATCTTGTGCTTCACAAACTCGTCTTCGCTACGCAATCCTTCCGGATTTAAAATGCGAAACTCGTCCATCACAATGGCGTTTTCTAAGGAACCCCCTTGCGCGAGCCCCATCTTACGAAGCATTTCGACGTCTTGGACAAACCCAAAGGTGCGAGCACGAGACACCGCTTGCTCGTAGGTGATCTGCGAAAAGTCCACCACCGTCTCTTGCGTCGTACGATCAATCGCCGGATGGCCAAAGTCAATCGTAAAGCCTAATTTAAAACCGTTATGCGGCTCTAAACTCGCCCACTTGTCCCCGTCTTGATAACGAATGGGCTTCAAAATGCGAACAAAACGCTTGGGCGCATCTTGCTCCACAATGCCCGCTTCGTGAATTAAAAACACAAAGCTCGCCCCCGAGCCATCCATAATCGGAATTTCGCTCGCGTCGACATCGAGGTACAAATTGTCAATCCCTAAACCATTGAGTGCACTCATTAAGTGCTCAATCGTCGAGACAATCACCTTGCCTTCGTTCACCGTAGTCGCCATACGCTGTCTCTTATACACATCTGACGCTGCCGACGATATGCAGTGTGTAGAT
>CAMYAA010000005.1 GCA_947253615.1 uncultured Sutterellaceae bacterium | reverse complement strand
AGATCTAGTACGGTCTCGTGGGCTCGGAGATGTGTATAAGAGACAGGATTTAATGGTGGCCGTTTTGGGGTCCGTCTTATCCTCTTGCATCACACGCTCGACGTTTTCAACCACCACAATGGCGTCGTCCACGAGTAAGCCAATGGCCAAAACCATAGCAAACATCGTCAGCATGTTGATGGAGAACCCGGCCACATAAATGGCCGCGAAAGCCCCTAACAAAACAATCGGCACGGCAATCGTCGGAACCAACGTCGCACGAATGTTCTGTAAGAAGAGATACATCACCAAGACCACTAAGACAATAGCTTCAAATAGGGTCTTGAGCACTTCTTCCAAAGCCACATGAATAAACGGCGTCGTGTCATAAGGCACCACATAGTCCACGCCTTCAGGGAATGTCGGACGCATTTCATCCAACTTCGCCTTCACGCGCTTAGCCGTCAACATGGCGTTCGCACCATTGGCTAACTTGATCCCAATACCCGAAGCCGAATGACCTTCGTAGCGAGCGATGATGCTGTAGTTTTGTTGCCCCACATCGACACGTGCCACATCGCCTAAGCGAATAATGGAACCGTCTGGTTCGGAGCGTAAGAAGATCTTTTTAAACTGCTCTGGCGTCTGCAACAAACTCGTGGAAGCAATCGTGACCGTAATGGGCGAATTTTGACTCGGTTGAGCCCCCATACTGCCCGCAGCCACTTGCATATTCTGAGCCATAATGGCGCGTTTAACGTCACTCGGATCAAGCTTGAAGAGCGCTAACTTATTCGGGTCTAACCAAATACGCATGGCGTAAGGCGTCCCGAACACCGTCACATCACCGACCCCTTCAACACGTGTTAACGGTTCTTTAATGCTCGTATTCAAAAAGTCGCCTAAGTCAGCCTGGGAATACTTACCATCCTTACTAACAAAGGCTGCCACCATCAACGTATCCGCACTCGTTTGATCAACGTGGACCCCTAACTGCTGAACCGTTTGTGGTAATCGCGGCAAAATCGCCTGAATTTTATTTTGAATTTGAACCTGAGCTAACTGCGCATTCGTACCCGACTCGAAGGTAACGACAATATTGGCGTTACCCGAAGCGTCCGAGCTCGAATTCATGTACATGTATCCATCAAGCCCCGTTAACCCTTGTTCAATAACTTGGGTCACCGAATTGGAAACGGTTTGAGCACTCGCCCCAGGATACGTGGCGGAAATAGAAATTTGCGGCGGGGCAATTTCTGGCAATTGACTCACCGGTAAGTTAACCAAGGCTAAAAGCCCTGCCAACATGATGAAAATCGCCATCACCCACGAAAATACGGGTCGCTCAATAAAAAAGCGTGAGAACATAAATGAACCTCGTTATGGCTGTGTTTTCGTTTCAGCAGGAATCGGATTGACCGTACTTCCGACACGAGCGTGTTGGAAGCCCTTGTAAACCACACGTTCGCCAGGCTCTAAACCGCTAAATAACAACCAGTCTTCGCCTAAGCTGCCACCAAGCGTAACGTTACGACGTTCAATCACATTATCCTTGTTGACCACCCAGACATACGATTGTCCCTTCGGATCAAACATCACGGCCACTTTCGTCAGCGCAATACTATTGGGACGAATACCTTCGACAACGTCAGCGGTAATAAACATCCCAGGTAAAAGCATCTGATTTTTGTTATCAAAGAGCGCGCGACGAAGAACAGCTCCCGTGCTCGGATCCACATTCTTACCTAAGAAGTCAATCGTCCCTTTCGTCTTATAAACGGCCCCATTGGGAAGGGTAATCGTGACATTGGGCGTACCTTCGGGTAACGGCTTTAAAAGGCCTTCTTTCGCTTGCTTTTGATAAGCCATCACTTGTTCGAGCGGGCTCGAAAGTTCGACGTACATCGGATCAATCTGATCGATAGTGACTAACGTCGGGCCTTGATAAGCCGCGACTAAAGCCCCTTGCGTAACGCTCGAGCGACCCGCCAAACCCGACACTGGCGAAATTACCTTGGTGTACTTCAAGTTAATTTGAGCCGTTTTCACCGCCGAATTGGCAGCTTCAACAGCGGCTTGAGCAGCCTTAGAGGCTGCTTGAGCATTTTCATAAACCTGCTGGCTCACTGCACGCGCTTTATATAACGCTTGAGTACGCTTGAGCTCAGAACTTGCCTGAGAGAGCTTGGCTTGCGCTTGAGCTAACTGCGCTTTGCTCGCCGTTAACGCGGCTTCATAAGGCGCGGGGTCGATCTGATACAACGGATCGCCCGCTTTAACCATCGCCCCTTCCGTGAACAAGCGCTTCTGAATAATACCGTTCACTTGAGGACGAATTTGAGCCGTCACAAACGCTTGCGTACGACCTAAAAGCTCGGAGTGAACTTCATGATCTTTCGCCTCAGTGACAACAAAATTTACGGTAGGAGGCGGCATCTTAAAAGCCGTCTTTGAGGCTGCTTCATCTTTGCAACCTTGTAACAAAACCAATGAGACGGCAGTCATTGCAATGAATGCGCCGCGACGTGATGTTAAGTGCTCTAAAAACATGAGTTCACATCTCTCAAAAAAACAAATCTAAAACCAATGGGTATCTGCACTGATTCATGCGTACCCACAAAAATTGAACCGCCGTTCAGTTTACATCAAAATTGTTTTTATGGAAAACATAATTGACTATTTACTACACTCTTGATTGCAAACTTTAGATAAATAGCCTAATCTTTTGCAAAAATATTTAAACCCCCACTTAATCATGCTTGAAGCCATACATTTCCAATACTTTTTAGGCGCATTGATTTCCTTACTGGTCATTACGAATCCGCTCTCTAAACTCCCTTTATTCATGAGCTTAACGCAAGGGATGTCCGCCGAACGCCGTCGCCAACAGGCAGATTGGGCGGCCATATACGCGGGCATCATCATGGTGGTCAGTCTGCTCGCGGGGAATATGCTTTTGGCATTTTTTGGCATTAGCTATGGGGCTATGCGTATTTCTGGTGGCTTAGTGGTGGCAGCCATTGGTTATCAAATGCTTTTTGGCGGCTCTTCCCCTAATAAAGCTCCTATCGTTCGTCGTGATAAAGACGATTACGCCTTCTTCCCAATTGCCATGCCAGGGATTGCTGGCCCCGGGACCATTGCTGTTGTCATTGGTTTCTCGACGGAAATCGCAGAATTGGGCAACTATGGCAGTATGGCCATTGCGGGGTGCTGGATTTGTTTGGCGATTGCTTTGACCGCCATGGCCTCTTGGGCTGTGATGCGTTACTCCGAAACCTTAACGCGCCGTTTAGGGCCTTCCGGCAGTCTCGTTTTGGGCAAGCTCATGGGTTTCTTATTGATCTGTATTGGCGTACAGTTCGTGGGTTCGGGGATTCGAACCTTTATGGCCGGCAGTTAAACCTCGGCAACTTATAACGCCCATAAAAAAGGGATGTCACTTTTTCGAAACTCCGAAAAAGCACATCCCTTTATTGTTACGTAGGGCGCTCGTTTGAAGCGCCCCACCCAACCGTTTTTGGTTTATTCCACGGTCACACTCTTGGCTAAGTTACGAGGCATATCCACGTCCGTACCACGCGCGAGTGCCGTGTGATACGCCAAGAGTTGCAAAGGAATCACGTGCAAAATTGGCGAGAGACGACCGTAATGCTCAGGCATACGGATCACATGGAAACGATCCTCTTCTTGCATACACGTATCAGCGTCCGCAAACACATAGAGTTCGCCACCACGAGCACGCACTTCTTGCATATTGCTCTTTAACTTTTCCAATAAGCGATCGTTTGGCGCCACCGTCACCACCGGCATATCGCGATCCACTAAAGCTAATGGACCATGTTTGAGCTCACCCGCAGGATAAGCTTCCGCATGAATATAGGTAATCTCTTTGAGCTTGAGTGCACCTTCAAGAGCGATCGGATAATGCATACCACGCCCTAAGAACAGCGCATGCTGCTTATCAGCAAATCGCATCGACCACTCGATAATGCTGGGCTCGAGCGCTAAAACATCACGAATAGCTTCCGGTAAATGGGCCAAATGCGTGCGTTCCTGAACTTCATCTTGCGCCGTTAAACGACCGTTAACCTTAGCTAACACAAGCGCGAGCAAATACAGAGACGTTAATTGAGTCGTTAACGCCTTGGTCGAGGCCACCCCAATTTCAACCCCAGCGCGAGTGATATACGCCATTTCGCTCTCATGAACCATAGCCGAGGTCGGTACATTACAAATGGTCAGCGTATGCTTCATCCCTAACGTATCACGAGCATGGCGCAAAGCCGCCAATGTATCGGCCGTTTCCCCCGATTGGGAAATCGTAATCACTAAGGTGTCTGGATTCGGAATCGAAGCGCGATAGCGATATTCACTCGCAATCTCGACCTCACATGGCAATCCTGCCATTTCTTCAATCCAGTACTTGGCAGTCAACGCCGCATAGTAAGACGTCCCGCACCCTAAGAACAATAAGCGCTTAATCTTCGGAAAGACTTCCGAGGCACGAGGACCAAAAATGCCAGGAACGAAACTTGAAATGCCTTCAAGCGTATCCATGACCGCCTGAGGTTGTTCAAAGATTTCTTTTTGCATGTAATGACGATAAGGGCCTAAATCCGTGCCGCTAACGACAGCATGGACCTCGCGTACCTTACGATCACATTCCACAAAACCGATAGACTGCGGTTCAAAAACCTTCCAGCTCTGAGACGTTAAATCAACCACGTCCCCATCATTCAAATACACAATTTTGGAGGTTTCTCCCGCCAAGGCCACGGCGTCAGAGGCGATAAAGTTTTCCCCTTCACCCAAGCCAATCACCATCGGCGAACCATGACGAGCCGCCACTAAACGTCCTGGCTCTTTGCTGGTAATCACCGCAATCGCATAGCTACCACGAATTTGCAAAGTCGTCTTCTCGACCGCACGAAGCAAATCGCCATCGTAAAACTTGTGGATTAAATGCGCGATGACTTCCGTATCCGTTTCACTATGAAAAACAAACCCTTCCTGAATCAATCGTTCACGAAGTTCTTGATAGTTTTCAATAATGCCATTATGAACGACGGCAATATGCCCCCCGGACACAATCGGATGAGCATTCTGCAAATTCGGACCGCCGTGCGTGGCCCAACGCGTATGCGCAATACCCGTATGGCCTTCAACCCCTTCCTCTTGAGCAAGGCATTCAAGCTCTTTCACTCGAGAAACCGAACGAATGGTTTGTAAGCCTTTAGAACCCACCGTCGCAATACCACATGAATCATATCCACGGTATTCCAAGCGATGTAATCCCGTTAAGAGAAAGGGAACCACACTCTGTGTTCCTACCTTAGCTACAATGCCGCACATTATTGAATATCCATTAATTTTGAATAACGAAAATCGAACCCATTAAGCTTACGCTTTTTTCGGACGATTCCAGTTTGTTTTTGTAATTTGGGAGCCCTTAACCACAGTTAAAGCGTGAGCAGGCGCACCTTTACGAATAGCGCCCCCTGCCCCAATGGTCGCGCCCTCTCCCACTTCGATAGGAGCAACGAGCTGGACACCAGAACCAATGAAAGCGTCATCTCCAATAATGGTCTTCCACTTATTGGCCCCATCATAGTTGCAGGTAATCACACCAGCGCCCACATTAACACGAGCCCCCACTTGGCTATCGCCAATATAAGACAAATGATTCACTTTAGAGTGCAATCCGACTTGGCTTTTCTTAATTTCAACAAAATTGCCAATATGATTGTCCCCGGCAAGCTCAGCCTCGGGACGAAGTCGGCTAAACGGCCCAATACGGCAAGCTTCCCCGACCTTGGCCTTATCCATATGGGTATAAGCCAACACTTCGGTATCCGACGAAATCGTCGTATCTTTAATCACACAATAAGGGCCAATTTTTACGCGATCGCCCAAGACGCAGTGACCTTCAAAAATGACACCCACATCAATTTCAACATCGCGTCCACATTGCAATTCCCCGCGAATGTCCAGACGTGTAGGATCGGCCACGCGAACCCCAGCGTCACAAAGCGACAATGCCAAGGACTCTTGATACACACGCTCCAATTGCGCTAACTGACGCTTTGAATTCACACCCTCAACTTCAAAAAGGGCCTTAGGCTGAACGGTACGAATGCTCACCCCGTCTCGACGCGCCAAAGCAATCAAATCGGTTAAATAGTATTCGCCTTGCGCATTGGAATTCTTCAATTCACTTAACCACCCTTCAAGACGAGCCGTTGGGAATCGCATAATCCCCGTATTAACTTCGGTAATCAGGCGTTGAGTATCCGTGGCATCCTTTTCTTCGACAATGGCCACAACCTCACCGTTGGCATCACGCAAAATGCGGCCGTACCCCTTCGGATTATCCAAGTTGACGGTCACAATAACGAGATCATCATCCGAGCCTTCGTTAGCCAATGCTTCAAGCGTGGCTTTAGACAATAAAGGCACATCGCCAAGACAGACAATCGTACGTCGAGCATCCTGATCCAATGCGTCGAGAGCACATTTAAAAGCGTGCCCCGTCCCCAATTGTGGCTCTTGAAGTGCAAACGTTAAATCCTCACACGTTGCGAGGGCCTCTTTAACATGCTGAGCCCCGTGCCCCACCACAACAACGGTACGCTTGGGCGAAAGATGATTAACCGTCGAAAGAACATGTTCAATCATTGGACGCCCAGCAATGGGTTGTAAGACCTTGGGTAAGTCTGAGCACATACGCTTTCCCATACCGGCCGCCAAAATAACAACGTTCATGATTTGCCTCTAATTCATTAGCGCGACACAAAAAATACCTTGCGTCATTAAAAGCTCAATGATCTCCAGCAAAAAGGTTTTCTAAAGCCATTGAACTTGAAGTAAGTACTGTTAATTGTACACGGGAGAACTCAAAGCCTCCCGAAGGAAGCGAATCTGTGTCCATGGTGACACGTGAGTTAAAGTTTCGGGCCGCTAAGCGACCCGATGAATTGATGCCTTAGACCTCTAGATTAGGCCGGCGTGGAAACTTCATGCCCATTAGGTAAAGCAGGCATAGGATTGGAAGGACGGAAGGGATCAATGATCTTATCCTTAGCCACGGACTTCCACCACGCTAAGTATTCCTTATTGCCTTTGGTCGGCATTAACGAACCCACGACCATCCCGATGCCAGACATGATGAAACCGCCCAACACATTCGGGAAGACATCGCCTAGACTCGTCGAGGTCAAAATCAACCAGGTAATCGCCCCGAGGATCATAGACATGTACACGCCTTGGCGGGTCGTGCGACGCCAATACAGACCGCAAACTAACGGCCAGAACGCGCCGATCACCGGGAACTGATACGCCATGGCGACCATGTCATAAATAGCAGTCCCTTCGAAGTACAGGCTGTAACTCAACACCATCAAGGAGAAGACAAATACCGTCCAACGCATGGCGCGTAAGGTATTACGGTCATCGAGCTTGATGATATGGGACAAAATATTGCTCACAAACGTGGTCGAAGGGGCCAACATCGTTGCCGAGGCCGTGGACATCACCGCCGATAAAACCGCGCCAAAGAAAACCACACGTAACCATAACGGCATGTAATCCCTCACCAGGGTGGGCAATAAGCGCTGAGGATCGGTGCTGAGCATACCTTGGGCCGCTTCAGGCATCACCAAGATGGCAGCCACCACAATAAGCATCGGAACGAAAGCAAACAAGATGTAGACACAACCGCCGATAATCGGACCAGCCACAGCAGTCTGCACATTCTTAGCCGACATAACACGCTGGAAAACGTCCTGTTGAGGGATCGAGCCAATCATCATCGTGATAGCCGCGGAAATCCAGAACAACCAGCCCGAGACTGTCGGCTCAGGTAAAGCATGGAACAAATGACGTTCACGTGCATAACCAATAATGTTGTGGAAACCGCCCGCCAAATCCGACGCGAAAAATAAAATCCCCGTCAAACCAGCGACAATAATGATCATCTGTACGAAGTCCGTGACCGCAACTGACCACATACCGCCATACATCGTATAGGCGAGCACGACTAACGTACCAATCACCATACCGCCCGATACCGAAATATATCCTTCGGTAATCAAGTTAATCACCAAGCCAAGCGCAGCAACCTGTGCACCAACCCAGCCAAGGTAACTCAAAACAATAAAGACAGTACAGAGGATTTCAATTAAGGAACCGTAGCGTCGACGATAGTAGTCCCCAAGCGTCAAAATATCGAGCTTATAGAGACGTTGGGCAAAAAACATACCCACCAAAACGAGAGCCATTCCCGATCCGAAAGGCTCTTCAATGACACCAGCAATCCCACCTTCGATGAAGCGACCAGGTAAGCCTAAAATCGTTTCAGAGCCGAACCAGGTTGCAAAGGTGGCGGTAATAACCATAGGCAGGGGGAGGCTACGCCCTGCAAGCGCAAAATCTTTTGTATCGCTTACTCGAGTTGCTGCAAAAATACCAATGGCAATGGTCAGCAACATATAAAGCAAAACAAAACCAATCAGCGTCATCTCACTATTCCTTATAAAACGACGTTGAACGGAAAAAAGCTATATTAATGTCGCGAATTTTAGGGTTTATCGACACTGAGGGTAACCCTGAGTGTCCAAAAATTCCCTTAGTGCGGCTAGAATCCGCCCTTTGTTTATCTAGATCAAAAAAAGGGGGATTCGTTAAAGTTCCCCCTTTCTTTTTTATTCAAATTGTTGCAGTCCGTTTAAGCGGATTGTTCAACTTGATGAATCCCTGTCAACAGCCAGCCTTGGTTGCCTTCGACCGGCTTTTCTAAGATCCAAAGTTCATTAGCGAATTCATTTTCGCCATCGATGACCATATCGGCTTTGAACTCAACCACAGCCACATATTTGCCATCGGTTTGTGCAATACCACGCAATTGTGCATCCACCGTTTTAACGTCAACCGTGTACTTAACGTTCTTACGTTCACGCAACTGATGAGTGATTTCGACGAAGAGATCATCACCCGTGAATTCGGAAATACGCATGATATCGCCCGAAGCCCAAGCTTCTTGCAACACTTTATAGTTAGCACTCGCGGTGGCAAGGAACCCAGCCTTATCGAAATCAGCAGGCGTCACATCAGGCGTGTAATCCTCAACGCTCGAGGCACTTTCCCCTTTCATGAATTCGCTCATAACCGAACCAGCGGCACCCGATGCGGCTGGCTCTTGCATCGTACGCATCGTCGGTTGTGCGCTCGGCGCGGGTTCCTGAACGGTTTCTGGTTCTTGCGGATAAGCCCCTTGGGCGCCAGCACGTTGAGCAACTTGACGAGAAGCCCACCAGCGCAAGAGGAAGAAACCAACCGCCAAAATCAACACCATCGTTAAGATGTTCGCCAAGAATCCCGAGTGAATACCGAGCATTGACAATAAAGCAGCGATCCCTAACCCGGCGGCTAAGCCACCGAGTAAACCACCCAACATGGAGCGATTCTGAGGTTTAGCGGTATTCGCAGTACGAGCTGCAGTACTTTGCTGCTGCGCCGTAGACGAACGATTCATAAAGTTCGGAGACGAAGTCGGTTGTTTTTGCACAAACGCCGGAGCGCTTCGACCAAAGCTCATGCCGCCGCCAAAGCGCTTGGCCGCCATAGCGTCCAAAGAAGTGGCCACCATGCTCAAACAAATAAAAGCAACGGCTAAGATCTTTTTCATAGTTTCTAAAACTTCCTCTAAGGTAGAAAAAAGGGAGAACTGTGATCCGTCTCCCTTTCGCGGTATGTTTCAAACGGATTTGAAACGTATACCTTTAATATTACATTGATGCCTTAACCCAAACTTAGATCTTACTTGAGGATTTTGTCCCCATATGTAAAGCACAAATGCCCCCGGTTAAGTTATCCCAGCGAACTTGTTCAAAACCAGCATTGGTCATTAATTGAGCAAAAGCCTTCTGGTTTGGGTGCATACGAATGGATTCGGCAAGATAGCGATAGCTTGGCGCATCACCCGCAACCAATCCGCCCATCCACGGCATAAACTTAAACGAATAAAAATCGTAAAAAGGCTTCATCCAACGATCGCATTGTGAGAATTCAAGCACCAAAAGACGACCATCAGGACGCAACACACGAAGCATTTCCGATAAAGCGCGATCTTTATGCGTCATGTTACGAATCCCAAAGGAGACCGTCACCACATCAAAGCTATTATCGGGAAAGGGCAATGATTCTGCGTCAGCTTCAACCACCGGACAGGGTAAGCCGCAAGCCTGAAGACGACGTTCACCTACCGATAACATTTCATGATTAATGTCCGTGGCTACCACATTACCAGCACCAACAATCTTGGCCATGCTAATGGCTAAGTCACACGTGCCACTCGCAATATCTAACACACGCATGCCTGGTTTGAGTTTCGTATTACGAATACAGTGACGTTTCCATAAACGATGTAACCCAAAACTCAACAGGTCATTTAACACATCATATTTGGAAGCAACGCTGTCAAAAACTTCACGAACATGGTTCGCTTTCTTGGACTCTTCTACTGTAGAAAAACCAAAATCAATCGTATGTTCACAGGGCGATTGATTCTTAGCTACTTCTGCAGGCCTCTCAGTTGTCTTACTTGAAGAGAAATTCTGATCGTGGGGCTCTTTCATCTTAGAACTCGTAAATTTGATTTAAATGGTTCCAACTCTTCTTGAGGTGCCTAAAAATTAGATGTTAACAAACCATGCTATAACTTAATCTTAAGTCACGTAATCGACAGGGCATTAGCACTTGATGTATCTCAAAAGGGATCTACATCAACGGATCCGTTTTCCGCTAAAAAGTCCAAAAAAAGATCGTTTTAGCCTAAAAAGCCATCAAAATGATCGCCAGATCCATAAAACACGGTAAATTAAACTTGGCCTCCATGACAGGAATCGAACCTGTGATTCAGCCTTCGGAGGGCTGCGTGATATCCACTTCACTACACGGAGAATGCGTCATTATAAGGGAGATCTTTACTCATATGCTGACGGGATCGACTTCAATTGTCCAGTTTTGATCCCCACACTCATGTAACTCCGGTACCCAGTCCCACAAAAAGCGATTCAAGGCAATGCGATTTTCGCTTTCTATCAATAATTGAGCGCGCTCCTCATCCATTAATTTCAATATACTCATGGGCACTGGCGAATACACAAGGATATCGGGCACATTCAAGGCTAAAGCTTTATCACGCGCTCGCTCTAAAAAGAACAAACAATCCTGAAGATTCGTTGCTCGAACCGTGAGTAATGCCTGATACACATAAGGAACCGAGGTATTGGCCTTACGTTCTTCGAGCAAAGGATCTGCAAACTCACGATAGTTTTGATTCGCCAGGGCACCAAATAACGCATCGTGAGGCATTTGGGTTTGAATAATCACTTCACCGCGTTCCCCCGAACGACCAGCCCGACCCGCCACTTGCATTAACGTGGAAAACAGTAATTCACGAGCACGCATGTCCGGGCTCAACAATTGACCATCGGTATTTAAAACCACGACCAGACCAACATTTTGGAAGTCGTGACCTTTGGCAATCATTTGTGTGCCCACAAGAATATCCACTTTACCTTGGTGCACCTTCTTAAAGGCTTGCTCCGCTTGCGCACGACTTGTCGTCGTATCTCGATCGATGCGAAGGTTAGGGTGATCTGGGAACAGCGTAGTTAATTCTTCTTGAACTTTTTCGGTCCCATACCCTTGGGGCAGAATATCCACATTCCCACAATTTGGGCACTTCTTAGGTACGGGCTTACTCGCACCACAATGGTGACAAATCAACTGATAGAGGTGTTTATGAAAGACGGTGAACGTTGAACAATGATCACACGTACTCACCCAATTACAGGCTGGGCAAGAGACCGACGAGGCATAACCTCGACGATTCAGAAAGACCAATACCTGACGACCTTTCTCTAAAGTCTCCTTCATCTTCTCAAGCGTCAATGCATGAAATGCACTCTCAAAATCGCGGGATGGATTCGGATTGAAGATCAACGTCGGCAAGTCAGACCCCGTCGCCGCGCGACCTGGTAATTCGAGGAGTTGATACTTACCCTCCATCGTTTTAGCCCACGTCTCAGAGCTCGGCGTTGCCGAGCCTAAGATCACCGCGCATTGATTCTTCATGCCACGCCAAATCGCTAGGTCTCTGGCGGAAAAACGGGAACCATCCCCCGCTTTAAAACTCGGATCATGCTCTTCGTCCACAATGACTAAACCGAGTTTTTTAAACGAGGAAAAAATAGACAGTCGAGTCCCAATAACCACGCGCGCATACCCTTCGTGCGTTGCCAGCCACGCTTTTGCTCGTTCCCCTTCCGACAAAGAAGAGTGCATCGAGACAACCAGTTGATCAGGGAAACGATCACGAACGCGCGATTCCAACTGAGGAGTGAGGTTAATTTCGGGGACCAACAATAAAACCTGAGCGTCAGGATCACGAGCAAGCGTTTGCTCAATCACGTGAAGATAGACCTCAGTCTTGCCTGAGCCCGTTACCCCATAGAGCATGAATGTTTGAAAGCCCGTCTTTGAAACAATGGCCTCGTAAGCGGCACGTTGATCCGGATTCAAGGTCGGTTTATGAACTTCGGGTTTGTTCGATCGATCATTTTTTAACGCTTGAAAGGCTTCTTGGAGTTCGTGGCGCAGGTTTTCCAAGCGTCCTTCACGACGTGGTGTAGGGGCTTGTTTAAGCCAACTAGGCAAGGCCGCTAGCGCGACTTCTCCCCAGCCTCTCACATAGTATTGACTTGCGAATCTAGTTAACGCCATCCACTCTTTACTTAACGGAGCCGTATCTTTAAAGACTTCTCGGATAGCACGTAAACGGGAGAATTCCACCTCAGAATTGTCACCCACGGTCGCCACAATCCCTGGCAAAACTCGACTTCTTAGATTCACCATCACTCGGTCCCCCGGGGCTACGAGCATGGTCTCAGGGATGGCGTAATCAAGAGGCGGCAACGTGGGAACATCCACAATAACTTTAGCAATCTGAACTGGAAGCTTTGGCACGCCTCTCTCCTCAATGAATAACAACTGTCGTTCTCTTATTATAAGAGGGAACCTGTTTATCGCTAAGCTGCAGAAAAACCGAGAAAAACAAAAAGCTGATTTTTTGAGTGTTTTCTATGCTATTTATTCAAGAAAAAAACCGATCAAAAAATAACATAGAAAAAACAATGACCTTGCCGACTCAAGCGCAAGGCCATAAAGAATAAAGGCCGAGTTTTTACTCAGCCTTCGTAAGAAACAGATTATTGATGGTACTGCTTCGAGTAGTTGTGAACTTCGTCCACTAAGATCTGAACGTTTTCCACAGGGGTAAACTGGTTAATACCATGGCCCAAGTTAAACACATGGCCACCCGCACCCACCTGTCTCTTATAC
>CAMYAA010000004.1 GCA_947253615.1 uncultured Sutterellaceae bacterium | reverse complement strand
TGCATTGATCGTGAGCTTAGTATCAATGGGTGCTCAAGCTGTAGAGGTTCGAGAAAGTACGAATTATCCAGAGGATGCTCAGGTCGACGAGATTGTTGTTAATGGTAATGATGTTGTAATTACAGCAGATAAAAATTTTACTTTAGGAAAGGGCAGTATTTTAGATGCAGCTCAAGTTAAGAGCCCTAACTCACTTACGCTTAATGTTCAGAACGGAACGTTGACTTTAAATGCACAGGGGAACGCTATTAGTCTTAATGATAAGGCGATTAATACAACAATAAAAATTAGTGCCAATCAAGTTATATACAACAATCCCAATGAGGATCCGAAAAGGGCTCACTATGCAATTTATTTGGCTGGAAAAAATTCAAACATTATTATAGAGGCTAGCGATATTAACTATCATGGATATAACGGATTGGTGGGTTTTAATGAGAAGGCGTATGGGAAAGTAGTTATCCATGGCCACATTAATTCCGAGACGCAAGGCGCCTTCGTTTATGCAGATGCGGCTACAGAGGAAGGGTATTCTTCTTTAGAACTTGTTTATCAAGGAGAGTCTCATCTTACGGCGAAACAGGCTCAAATAATAAAAAATAAACAGGTTGTTGGTGTTAAAAAGTCTTACGATCAGGTTTTGCGTTTTGCTCAAGGGACAATCGTTCCTAGTAGTAAGTCTGACAGTCTTCATTTGATTGGTGAAGTTGATGTGAGACACGGTCAAAATAATAAAATTGACCTTGGTAATAAAGGTACCTGGCTAGGTGGTACTGTCACCAGTGTGGCCGCTCCTAATTCGAGTTCATCTAATACGGCTGATCTTAATTTGGTGTTAGGTGAAGGCGGACATTGGACTGTAACAGAGGGAACATATGGTCTTGTGCGTGTTGTGGGAGGCTCTGGACGAATTGATATTAAGACGTATGAGTATGAGTCTGCAAATCAGATTATTGATTTGTTAGATCAGAAAAATATTTTAGTAGTATTGAGTCCAGAGGCTAATAACACAAGAGTCTCGTCGATCATGAATGCTAATAAGAATATCACCTTTAAGGTAGATTTGAGCCAAAGTACATCCCTAGACTCTAAAGATGAAGTTTTGTTAGTTAATATGGACGAAACCACAAGATCTGTCTTCGGTGAAGAGGGAAAAGAATTTTCGGGTGAGAAGACTTCTTTCTATCCAGAAACGTTAGTTTTACATTATGATGACGGTGTTTATAGCAAAGACTATAAAGGGGATAAAACTCAATTCAAGGCCGCTTATTTAAAACGTAAGCCCAAAGGCTCATCGTCATCTTCGTCCTCTTCATCTACTACTCCTTCTTCGTCTCCATCCCCCTTGGTTGGTGAAGCTCACCGACTCAGTTTGGGTCTTGGGGGTTTGGTCCAATTGGATAGTATCGTTGACTTGCCTGTAATTCTTACGCATGGTCATGGTTTGTGGGCCAGTGCGACAGGGAGTACGATGAAGCTCGATGACGTTCGCAGAAAGCAGTCCACCTTAGGGGTTGGGTTCACCCAAACCCACCAAACTGGCAAGCTTTCTCAAGAATTTGGGATTGGTCTCCATCTCACTCAAGCCAAAGCCGAAGATTTGTTAAAAACCCGTCGTGTTGACGTGAGTGTCTTTGATCAGTTCACTTGGAATGATCGTCATCATTTAGAGTTGATGCTCAATGTGGGTCGCTTAAAACACCGCTCTGATAAGACGGTTGATCGCTTTAATACAAATGTTTGGGGAGCAATGTTGAGTTATAACCTCGATGTGATGTTACCCAAGCATTTCAAGGTCATCCCAACTGTCGCTTTAGCGTTCCAGCACCAAAGTGGGTATAAGTTTGTGGGCGACCATAATATCCATTATGAAGCTCAGTCGAGCAATACTTCACTCGCTCATGTCGGGCTTCGTACCGAGTGGGAAGGTCTAACGAGCATGAAGCCTTTTGTTTCGGTTGATCATTATGTTCCACTCTCGGGCGAGGTTGACCTCACGGCTTCGGATGGTCGTTCCGTCTTAAAGGATCATTTGAACAAGCCTAAATCTTGGACGTCTCTTGCGGCTGGTTTAACCTGGAATATCCGTTCAAATGCGAGCGTGAGCGCTGGTGTATACACTGAAATGGGCGGTCATCGTCACAACTCGTTTGGCGGTAGTTTAGGTTTAGACTGGAAGTTCTAATCCATTCCAATGCCAAGACAAAAGAGGGAGCTCAGCTCCCTCTTTGTGTTGGTACGAACACGATGTAAAGTTCCTGACGTGTATCAAGCGTTCGACTGGTATACGAAAGCCACAATAGCGGTGGACAAAAACGCGCAAAACAATCTCGGTACGCTTTATGTCGCCGGGCAGAGGGTTCAACCAAATTTCACTACGGCTAAAGCCTGGTATTAAAAGTCGTGCGATTAGGGATATGAACTCGGTTGCGATAACTTTCGCGTGTTGAACGAGGCGGGGCTCAAGTAGAGCAAGAATTACGCTTGGACACGTAAAGGTAGGCGTTTTAAAGGTCATGGCTCCGTGGATATTTCTGAGGGCAATAAATTTAAGAGACTTACTTAAAAGGGAGAAATAATTCTGTAGAAGAAAAAATCTTCGAACGCCACTCGCTTTCTTCTAAGGACAAACCCATAGAAAAATAGGTGACTTATCAAAGTATGTTCGCTTGGTGTTTGTTTTGAGGCCAAAATGAAAACTTTGGGGGTAGAATGAAAAACTGTCTTGACCAAAGACACTGGACCCTTAATGCATTTTTAAAAGGAAGAGTGCTTCCGATTCTTCTCGTGATGACCGTTACGACGGAATAGGAAGAGATAGCGACTATGACTGATCCAAATCGTCCGTATGTCTCCCGTGTGGTGGTCGCCATTATTGGCTCGGACCAGCCCGGGGTGGTGGCGCGTTCTGCGCAAGTTTTAACGGCTTGTCATTGCAATATTTGTGAAATGACCCAACAGGCCTTACATGGGCAATTCGCGTGTATTTTGCTCGTGGATAAACCCGAAGGGTTATCTAACGAGGCGATTGCTTCGGGGTTAACGGAGGCCTTTAAAGCCAATGGACTGCATTTATCCGTCGTGACCCGTGATTACGTCAATCCAGTGTGGGAAAAGCAAGATGCTCAACCCTTTGTGATGTCGATTTGGGGCCCTGACCGTAACGACATCATTACGGAATTTTCTGCTATGTGTGCTGCCAAAGGAGCCAATATCGAAGGGCTTCGAGCCTTCCCGATTGAGTTGGGGCAGTCTTTGCAGGTGATTGAAGTGGCGGTTCCCGCTGACGTGGATTTGCCCGCTTGGCACAAAGAATTATTGGCGAAAGCCGAATCGATGGGTCTCAAATTAAGTATGCAGCACGAGCATATTTTTGAAGCGATTCATCGCGTTCGTACGGAATAACCGGTTAAAAGGATAGAGAGACCATGCTCACCGATAGTGAAGTTTTAAGCACCTTGTCGATGTTACGTAGCGAGCACTTGGATGTCCGTACGGTCACGATGGGGATTAATTTGTTTGATTGTGCGGGGCCCGAATTCTCGCAAAAAGCCTACGACAAGATCATTCGTTACGCTTCCCGTTTAGTGGAAACGTGCGACGCCGTGGGCGCTAAGTATGGTGTTCCTGTCGTCAATAAGCGTATTTCCATTAGTCCAATTGGGACGGTCTGCGCGGGGATGAGTCGTGATGAGCTCGTTAAAGTTTGTCAGACGCTTGATAAAGCGGCCCATGCCGTGGGCGTAGACTTTATTGGGGGCTACGGTGCCTTGGTTGAAAAAGGCATGACCCCTGGGGAAAAGAACCTGATTGATTCTTTACCCGAAGCCCTCGCGACCACAAAGCGTATTTGTTCTTCGATTAATGTGGGCTCGACCAAAGCCGGGATCAATATGGATGCCGTCGCTTTGATGGGGCAGCGTATTTTAGACGTGGCTGACGCCACCAAAGATCGTGATGCGATTGGGTGCGCGAAGTTAGTGGTCTTTTGCAACATTCCTCAAGACGTTCCCTTTATGGCGGGGGCGTACTTAGGCGTGGGTGAGCCGGACGTCGTGATCAATGTTGGGGTCTCGGGCCCAGGCGTTGTAAAAAAGGCCTTGGATCGCGCGCGTGAAAAGAAGGGCGATACCTTAACGATTACGGATGCTGCTGAAGTTATTAAGCACACGGCCTATAAGGTTACTCGCGTCGGTGAGATTATTGGTAACGAGGTGGCTCGCCTGTTGAACTTACCCTTTGGGGTCGCGGATTTATCCTTAGCACCAACGCCAGCGGTTGGCGATAGTGTGGGCGAAATCTTCCAATCCATGGGATTGAGCTCGATTGGGGCGCCGGGGACGACGGCGATTTTGGCCATGCTCAATGACGCCGTGAAAAAGGGCGGTGTTTTCGCCTCGAGTCATGTCGGTGGTTTGTCAGGCGCGTTTATTCCCGTGAGTGAAGACTCGGCCATTGAAGCCGCGGCGGCCTCGGGGCGTTTAACGCTTGAAAAACTCGAAGCCATGACCTCGGTTTGCTCCGTGGGTTTAGACATGATTGCGATTCCAGGGGATACGTCGGCCGCGACGATCTCGGGGATGATTGCTGACGAATGTGCAATTGGGATGATTAATAACAAGACGACAGCCGTGCGTGTGATTCCGGTGCCGGGTAAAGGCGTTGGTGATCGTGCGGTCTTTGGCGGCTTGTTAGGGGAGGCGAGTATTATTCGCGTTCCTGGGGGTGACGCTACGAACTTTGTGAAGCTCGGGGGTCGCATTCCTGCACCGATTCATTCGTTGAAAAACTAACTCAGTGCCCCACTGAGTGAGAAAGAGGAGGTCTGTGCACTTCCTCTTTTTGTTGTGCCTAGGGGGTGGCCCTTTCTGAGCCCCTTGGGACGATTACTTCGCTGCTTGCGAAATTAAACAATAAAAATAACATTATGCATTTCTCCATAAGCGTTTCTGCGTGGAGAAGGGTAAGGGAGCCTGGATCTCGAAGATCGAGATTCAGGACTTCCGCCTTTTTCGTACGAGTCGTCCGACCCCTGAATCTAAGTCTTTGTGCTTTAGGATGCTCAATGGGGTTATTGGGATTGATCTCGAGTCAAGCTTGGGGCGAATCGGTATTGACCACGATTCCCTCAAATCATGAGACGTCAACGAACGCTCTCTTATTTCCTTCTTTGTCGGCTGCTCCCCTTTTTCCAACCTCGTCCGCATTGGCGAGGCGTTCGGTGCCCGGCGCCTTCCCGTCGACGAATCCTTCGATTTCGTTTTCTCCGAAGGGGGTTCAAGCCCCCTCGGGAGTACCATTCCTTCGCCGCTCGAGTGCGAACTTATCCCTTCCTGCGCTTACGACGTCCTCACAGCGCTCAACCTATACCGAGTCGATTTTTCCCTTTGACGCGGAGACTGACGTCAGTTTTGACGCTCCGTCTTCCTCGCCTTTCATGGATCATGATTTATTGGCCGAGGAGTCAAGACGTTTTGACGAGTCCCCTTATTGGGTTTTGACGGATCCTCAATCGGTGGTGCATTTTGACGGCTCACAAACCTGGGGGATTCATGTGGATGTTTTAGAGGATCGGGGCGCGTATTTTGCTGCAAATTTTGAGCGCTTGGAATGGAGCGTCCCGGAAACTGTGGAACCGAGTTCGTTAATCCATTGGAAAACGACGGGCGTGAGTGAGGAAACGGATCCTTGGGATCCCACGAGTAATGAGTATCGTGATGGGGGCGTCATTCGTGTGGAGAAGTTTGACGTGCCTGAGCATCGTTTGTATTGGTCGGTCGAAGGCAATCCCATGGACGACATTAGTGATGCGGCCACGGTGATGGAGGTCAATGATTTAAAACCTTTTGGGGTGGTGCATGTAAAACCCAATGCGGTATTGAGTGTGAATACGCCTAAAAGCGACGCGGAACTCGCGGTGCATTTAGCGGCGAACGCAGGGATTTTTTGGTGTCAGAGTAATGTCATTCAAGAGGATCGTGTTTTAACGCCCCCATGCCTTGTTAGCCATTGGTCAGTCCACGGACTTTGCGGGGGTGCGAATGGAAGTGGGTGAGCGTCTGCCCCAGGATCCGAGTGAAGGGACGTCGGAAGCCGCTCTTACCGTTCAATCCAATGGGGTCTTGGTTTTAGAAGTCGCGCGTGAGGATGCTGAAAAGTCCACGGTGAGCTTAATTAATGTGGGTTCGGGGAAAGTGCACTTTGCCAAGGGAAGCGTCATTGTGTTACGTCGTGAGGGCGACATGATGATGCCTGCGCATGAGCAACACGAGGGCACCTTGGTTCACGAGACAGAGAGTCTCGCTAGCATGGTCACTCACGCCCTCATTAATGCGGAGGCTACCGTTGAGGGGCTTGAGGATGTGGACGTTTATGTGGAGCGAGCCAATCAAAGCTTTGTCAAACTCACGTCAGAAGAAAAGGCGCGTTGGGGCTTGAGTGCTGATAAAAAAGAAACCCCGTTGACAAGCACTGGGGCAGAGTCGGCCAGCCCTTCGGGCCCCTCAACGTCATCAACGTCATTAACGCCATCAACGCCATCAACGCCATCAACCCCTTCTAAACCATTGACACCCTCAACAGCTTTGTCGGGTGAGGGTGAAGAGTCCTCTCAAGCGACGTCAGGAAAGGAGAGCTCGAGTGAGGGCACTCTTGAGACGGAAGCCTCCAAGCCGCCTCTTGTGATCCCAGGGTCAACGCCCCCATTCAAGGACAAGCTCGTCGATGGGCGTCTGATTGAACGACAAGATAACGTGCGACTCGAGGCGGAGGCACTTCGCCAGGCCGCGTTGAGACGCTTTACCGAAGCCTATGGCGCTTGGATTCGTACGTCGGGTGAGAGTCCTCTAACGTCGGACGCTGAGGCGAGCGCGGCAGAAAGCGATTTAGAGGCCCCAAAGCCCGAGGAACGGCTACGTTCACTTGCTGAGAAACGGGCCAATCCCTATTGGGGGGTCTGTCATCCCAATGAGCGCTATCGTTCATCTCAGCATCGAATCCCTTTGAGTGTTTGGGTTGAGACCCATCGAGCCCGTTTGGGGGAAACCACCGTTTTGGGTGGGCAAAGTACGCTTCGAAATGAGCGGGTTTTGTGGGGGTTAGGGACCTATCTTCAAGGGGGACCTTGGCGCGCAAGGTTGGGCCTCGTTTTGAGTGAAGAACGCTGGCATTGGTCGAGCCCTTTGGCGCAAAAAGGGGAAGCGCATGACTTGCTTTTGGGCGGCACACTGCTCTATCAATGGGCAGAAAACGCTGCGCTAGCGTGGGACTGGGCTTGGAATCAGCGACGCGAATCCGTGCGCTGGCTCGCGTTTGGGGACGATTGGATAACGAGTCAGGGCGCGCGGGCCTCTACCTTGTGGTCAGCCCTACGCTGGGAAACTCGCAGTACGTGGCTTGATCATCATTGGCGGGCCTCAGCGGGGGTAGGGGCACTTTATCAGGGCGAGCGCCTTTGGGATTGGCGTGAGCGAGCGTTGGGTGAGACGAGCCGTATTACGGAGCCTTCGCATCTCGAAGGACACGGTGTTTTTGGGGTGAGCTGGCAATCGAACGCCTGGGTGATCGCTGGGCGCGAATGGTATTTAGGCATGAATCTCGAGTGCGATTGGACTCTGACGAAAAGCCACAGGACATTGTCCGCACAATTTGGGAATCGACACCGAGATCACGCTATGGTTTACCCTCGAGGAGGGAGTGTGCTTTGGGGGTTAGAATGGGCACACAAGGGGGGGGGATAGCGCTTTCTCGTTGAAACTCAATGGGCAACGAGGCCCGCAGCGACAACGAGATTTTGAAGTCGGACTCCTTTGGGGATTGCCCGTTAATCTGTGAAAAAACTAGGTACAATTAAGCGCAGATAACCTTGTTGAATTGCTCAGAAAAACAAGGATAACTTGGTATAGTAGAGAGTCAATCTCTAAGCTTAAACCGCGATAAAAAAAGGAGTGTCATAGGGTGGATTGAGAGCTTCCTACCTTGGTAAACGATGAGAAACACCGCATACCTATGACAAAGAGAGAAAAATGAGCCCTGACCAAGAAGAGAAAGAATTTAATCCTCAGCAGGCCCGAAGTTTAGCGGAACCCTTGTATGGCGACCGAAAGTTAGCCACCGGGGAGGGCGTAATGGCCCATGCTGATGGCGTGGTATCGATTATTCAGGCGATTCGTCCGGATAATGATTTGATTGCTGCGGCCTATTTATATTGGGTCCCGAATACGGTTCAGAATTCCCAAGACTGGATTGAGAAGGCCTTTGGCCATAAGGTCAATAGTCTTGTCCAAGAATTGGGCAAGATTGATCGCCTTAGCCGTCGTGCGCGCAGTGATAATGCGGAAGCCAACGCGCAGCATCAAGCGGAATCCATTCGTAAAATGCTCTTGGCCATGTGTAACGACTTACGCGTGGTGCTCTTGAAGCTCGCCTCTCGTTTGCAAACCCTTCGTTGGTTTGCGCAATGTATGCGTGACGGGGTGCCAGCGACGGGCTACGAAAGTTTTGGCGCGGAAACCTTAGCGATTTATGCGCCGTTAGCGAATCGCTTAGGGATCTGGCAGGTCAAGTGGGAGCTCGAAGATTTATCGTTTCGCTTTACCCAGCCTGAGCAATATCACGAAATTGCCTCGCAGCTCATTTATTCCCGTGAAGATCGTGTGAATACGATGGATCATGCGGTGGAGCGTATTCGTCAGCTCTTGCGTGAAAACCAGATTGAAGGGGAGGTCTCGGGCCGCCCTAAGCATATTTATTCGATCTGGAAGAAGATGCAGCGCAAGCACTTGCGCTTTGATCAGCTCTTTGACGTGCGTGCGATTCGCATTATTGTGAATACGCTCGAAGAGTGCTATCAGGCACTCTCGATCGTGCACGAAAAATATAACGTCTTGAGTAAAGAGTACGACGACTATATTGCCAAACCCAAACCCAACGGCTATCAGTCCTTACATACGGTGATTACCGATGAGTTAGGGCGACCTTTCGAAGTGCAGATTCGTACGCGACAAATGCACGATTTTGCCGAACTCGGGGTGGCCGCGCACTGGCGCTATAAAGAAGCGGGTAACTCCTTAGGGGCGACGAGCGCTGAAGAGCAACGCGTGGCGTGGCTTCGTCAGCTCTTAGCGTGGAGCGACGATGTGCGTCCTACGACGGGCGAAGGTGGCGAGGTGATGGACGATCACGTCTACTGTTTAACCCCGCAAGGTCGCGTGGTGGAATTGCCCACCGGTGCGACCCCCGTGGACTTTGCGTACTTGATTCACACCCAATTAGGGCACCGCACGCGTGGGGCGAAAGTCGACGGCGTAATGGTCCCGTTAAATACCCCCTTAAAGACGGGGCAGACGGTGGAAATCATTGCGGGGAAAACCGGTCAGCCTTCGCGTGACTGGTTAATGCCTGAACTGGGCTTTACCGCGAGCCGTCGTACGCGCGACAAAGTGCGTCAGTGGTTTAATGCCCAACAAACGCAAGAACAAATTGCCTTAGGGCGTGAACGCCTCGATAAGGAATTGGCCCGTTTAGGGAAGACCGCCGTTAAGTTAGAAGACTTAGCCAAGCGCTTAGGCTTTGACAAGGTGGACGAACTTTGCATTGCGTATGCGAAAGAAGAAATTACGCCCACGGCCTTACAAACGGCCGTACAACCGCGTAAGCCCGAAGAAAAGCCCGACGATGATGTGATGGTACGTGAGTCCCGTCAGCAAACTGGGAAGTCTGACGTGCTCGTGGTGGGGGTGGATTCCCTCTTAACGCAATTGGCGCGCTGCTGCCATCCGGTACCTCCAGACGATATCGTGGGTTACGTGACCCGAGGCCGTGGCGTCTCGATTCACCGCGCGGATTGTCCGAATGTGCGCAATATGGCCGCGACCGAACAAGAACGTTTAATTAGTGTCTCTTGGGGTAAGCTCGACGAAAAGAGTGTCTTCCCCGTGAAGATTCTGATTGTGGCGACGGAACGCCCGGGGCTTTTGAAAGACGTCTCGGAAATTTTCTTACGCGAAAAGCAAAACGTGACGGGCATGCAAAGCCAGCGCGTGCGTGGTGACGTTCGCCTACATTTTGAAGTGGAAATTAGCTCTCAGGAAAGTTTGCGCCGCTCGTTAAACAGCTTGCGTGAACTCGCGGGGGTCTTGAGCGCGCGTCGCGCCTGATTACCAGAAATTAGGTATTTTCCTTTTTATGAAAATCGCGGGAATGCTATGGGGCAGAGGCGAATAACGCCGATGCAACAGCGTTCCCGTTTCTTTATGGTGAAAATAGCACTTGCAATTTTCGAAAGTTTAGGCATAATACGCAGTCTTACAGTGATAGGCCCGTAGCTCAGTTGGTTAGAGCATCACCTTGACATGGTGGGGGTCGTTGGTTCGAATCCAATTGTGCCTACCAAAATTCAACTATTTAGGAACGTTGACAATGCGCTTAGAAACCAAGAGTCGCACTACAACACCCTCACACAACTGAGGGCGTGGGCGAAGCGTTGTCGAATAGTTCTAGACGAAGAAGTGCGGCTCATGCCCGCACTTTTTTTTCGTCCGTAACTTTCATCAAAGGAAATGAAATGTTGACCATTACCTTACCTGATGGCTCTAAGCGAGAATACCCCGGTGCTCTGAGCTGTGCTGATATTGCAGCGTCTATTGGGGTGGGTCTTGCGAAGGCTGCGTTAGCCGCTCGCGTAGATGGCAAATTAGTGGACTTGTTCCACGTGGTGGATAAGGACGCTAATGTCAGTATCGTGACAGGTAAAGATGCCGATGGTCTCGACATTATCCGTCACTCGACGGCGCACTTAATGGCTCAAGCGGTCAAGGAATTATTCCCTGAAGCGCAAGTCACGATTGGGCCGGCCATTGAAAACGGTTTCTACTACGATTTTAGCTACACGCGTCCGTTTACGCCCGATGACTTAGCGGCCATCGAAAAGCGTATGGACGAAATCGTCAAGCGTGCTTTGCCGGTGACGCGTGAAGAAATGCCCCGTGATGAAGCGATTGAATACTTCAAGAACATGGGTGAGCATTACAAGGCCGAAATTATTTCGGACATTCCGCAAGGCGAAGTGATTTCGCTCTATCACCAAGGTGACTTTGTGGACTTGTGCCGTGGCCCTCACGTGCCCAACACCTCGCACTTAAAAGTGCACAAGTTAATGAAGGTGGCCGGTGCTTACTGGCGTGGTAACTCCCAAAACGAAATGCTTCAACGCATTTACGGGACGGCGTGGGCGACGAAGGATGACCAGGCCAAGTACTTAACGATGTTGGAAGAAGCTGAAAAGCGTGACCATCGTCGTTTAGGTAAAGACCTTGATCTTTTCCACTTACAAGACGAAGCTCCCGGGATGATTTTCTGGCATGCCAAGGGCTGGGCTCTCTGGCAGGTGGTTGAACAGTTTATGCGCAAGATCTATCGTGACAACGGTTACGATGAAGTGAAGGCGCCGCAATTGTTAGACCGTTCCTTGTGGGAACGCTCTGGTCACTGGGCGAAGTATCGTGAAAACATGTTCACGACCGAATCGGAAAACCGTTATTACGCGTTAAAGCCGATGAACTGCCCGGGTCACATTCAGCTCTTTAACTCTGCGTTACGTTCTTACCGTGAATTGCCCTTACGTTTAGGGGAATTTGGTCAGTGTCACCGTAACGAACCCTCGGGTTCCTTACACGGGATGATGCGTGTTCGTGCGTTCACGCAGGACGACGGTCACATTTTCTGTACGGAAGATCAGATTTTGGCCGAATGCGAAGCCTTTACGCGTTTAGTGCAGTCGGTTTATAAGACCTTCGGCTTTACGGAAGTGGCCTATAAGGTCGCGACCCGTCCTGAAATGCGTATCGGTGAAGATGCGGCTTGGGACAAGGCTGAACATGCGTTGATGGAATCGTTAAAGGCGATTGGCATTGACTACGAAATTCTCGAAGGCGAAGGCGCGTTCTACGGTCCGAAGATTGAGTACCACTTGAAGGACTGCTTAGGCCGTTCCTGGCAGTGCGGTACGATTCAGGTGGACTTCCAGATGCCGGGTCGTTTAGGGGCTGAATATGTGGCTGAAGACAATTCGCGTCGTACGCCTGTGATGCTCCACCGTGCGATTTTAGGCAGTATCGAACGTTGGATCGGTATGTTGATCGAAGAATTCGCGGGTGCTTTCCCGACGTGGTTGGCCCCGGTGCAAGTGGCGGTAGCCTGCATCACGGATGATCAACAAGAATACGCAAAAGAAGTGGCAAAGAAACTTCACGACGCTGGAATTCGTGTCCAAACTGATTTGCGTAGCGAGAAGATTAGTTATAAAATTCGAGAATTAAGCCTCCAAAAGATCCCCTACATTTTAGTGGTGGGTGACAAGGAGAAAGAAAACAACGCGGTTGCGATTCGTGTCCGCGGTGGCAAGAATCTTGGTGTTATGGGAGTCGATGACTTCGTGGCTAAGATTGTTGCTGAAGACGCTCAGCGTACTCCCTACGAGTACTAAGCGAGAGCGAATAAGATTAACTGTTTTAGGAGTATTGTCATAGCACAAGATCGTAAGCATCGGATCAATTCGGAGATCCGCGTTCCTGAAGTCCGATTAACGGGCGTCGATGGCGCCCAGATCGGGATTGTTCGAACTGCAGAAGCCCTTCGTATGGCTGAAGAAGCCGACGTTGATTTGGTAGAAGTTGCCCCGAACGCCACGCCTCCGGTGTGTCGTTTGATGGACTACGGTAAGTTCCGCTACCAGGAACAAAAGAAGGCTCAAGAAGCCAAGGCCAAACAGAAGGTTGTTCAAGTCAAGGAAGTGAAGTTCCGTCCGATGACGGACGAAAACGACTTCCAGACGAAGCTTCGCAATTTGACCCGTTTCTTGAATGATGGGGACAAGGTCAAGGTCACGGTTCGTTACCGTGGTCGTGAAATGGCTCATCAACAGTTCGGTATGCAGATGATGGACCGTATCAAAGAGAGTACTGAAGAGTTAGCGCAGGTGGAACATCACCCGAAACTCGAAGGTCGTCAGATGATTATGGTTTTAGCTCCTAAAAAGAAGAAGTAATTTCCTGACAAGGAAAAAACTTTAGGGTAAAATCTTATCCTTCGTTAGCCCTGTCCTTTTGGATGGGGCTAATGAATTCCAAAAAGTGAGCCCGTGGCTGACAAGTGTTCCTTGACGTGAGGAAACGCCCGCGGTTCATAAATTCTAAGAGGTAACGGCAAATGCCGAAGATGAAAACCAAGCGCGCCGCTGCGAAGCGTTTTAAGCCTCGTGCTAGCGGTTCTATCAAGCGTGCACACGCTACGAAGCGTCATATTCTCACCAAGCGTACAACGAAGAACAAGCGTCAGCTCCGCGGCATGGTAAGTATCCATGAATCGGATATGGCTTCCGTTCGTCGCATGTTGCCTTACGCCTAATCAAAGGAGATTAAAAGATGCCTCGAGTTAAGCGTGGTGTGACGGCTCGTGCCCGTCATAAGAAAGTATTTGCTCTTTCCAAGGGCTTCTCTTTACGTCGCAACAACGTCTATCGTGTTGCTAAGCAAGCGGTTATGCGTGCTGGCCAATATGCCTATCGCGACCGTCGTAACAAGAAGCGTGTATTCCGCCGTCTCTGGATTGCTCGTATCAACGCTGGTACGCGCGCCAACGGCATGACCTACTCCGTGTTCATGAACGGCCTTCGCAAGGCTGGTATTGAACTCGACCGTAAGGTCTTGGCTGACATGGCTATTTTCGACAAGGAAGGCTTTGCTGCCCTCGTCGCTCAAGTCAAGAACGCCTAATACAGCGGAAAGAATGCTTTATCTGAGTTTCAGATAAAGAATCGGAAGAAGGATCTAGTGAGTGATTGCTAGGTCCTTTTTCTTTAAGAAGCGTCCCAAAGTGGGGCGCTTTTTGGCGTTTATGGGGGTGTGAGGAAAGGTTGCGTTGATTGTGGACGACTCGTTGGCGCTAGGGCGAAGGCTGCATTGAGTGCGCTTAGGGCCCTCGGTGGGGGAAGGGTGAAGCGCCCTTGAGCGGGCGTTCTTCTCGAGGTGCGTTGCACGGGAAAGGGGGTGTTCTTCAGGGTGTAGGGTGGTAAAGAATGGACGGAAGGTAGGGTTATTTCGGGTTAAAGCCTTGATTCATTTAGGTTTTTATGACGAAAGGTTCTCTAGAGTGGGCTGCCTCTGTTAAAATTAAAACTTTGAGCCTTTCCGAGGGCGACTGAGTGCCTAAGCGCTTGTGGTTTGAAGCGAGTGTTTTGGCACGCAGTTGTCGCTCAATGGAAAGTGACAAACGCTCAAGTTTTTTAGATACGTTTTTGCTGGGATGGAGAACAGTATGCAGGAATTATCCGCCCTTATTGAGTCAGCGCGAGTGGACTTTACTCAGGCTCAAGACGGTCCCGCTTTAGATCTTGCCAAATCGCGTTATTTAGGTAAGACGGGTCAGTTAACGATGATGATGAAGGAGTTAGGTCGTTTAGCTCCGGAAGAACGTCGTGCGCGTGGTCAAGAGATCAACGAAGTGAAGTCTCAGATCGAAGCCCTTTTGAATCAGCGTCGTGACGCGTTAGCCAAAGCACAATTAGAAGCGAAGTTAGCGCAAGAATCGATCGACGTGACCTTACCGGGTCGTGTGGCTTATACGGGTGGGATTCATCCGGTGATGCGCACCTGGATGCGTATTGAAGAGATCTTCCGCTCGATTGGTTTTGATGTGGCCGACGGTCCTGAAATTGAAAGCGACTGGTTTAGCTTTACGGCGTTAAACAATCCGCCTAACCATCCTGCACGTTCCATGCAAGACACGTTCTATGTGGATCGTGAAGACGAAGAAGGTCGTCCTTTACCGTTACGTCCGCACACCTCGCCCATGCAGGTTCGTTATGCCCGTACGCATAAAGCGCCGATCAAGGTGATTGCCCCAGGGCGCACGTATCGTGTGGACTCTGACGCCACGCACTCCCCGATGTTCCATCAGGTTGAAGGCTTGTGGATTGGGGACGATGTGAGCTTTACGGACTTAAAGGGTGTGTATTCGGACTTTTTACGTCGTTTCTTTGAAACGGATGATTTAGTGGTTCGTTTCCGTCCGAGTTACTTCCCGTTTACCGAGCCCTCCGTTGAAGTGGACATGATGTTCACGAGCGGCCCGCGTAAAGGCAAGTGGTTGGAAATTTCCGGTGCGGGTGAAGTTCACCCGAATGTGGTTCGCAACTATGGTTTAGATCCTGAAAAGTACATTGGTTTTGCCTTTGGTTCGGGTCTTGAACGTTTAACGATGTTGCGTTACGGGATTGATGACTTACGTTTGTTCTTCGAAGGGGACTTACGTTTCTTGCGTCAATTTGCCTAAACCGAGCACCATAAGAGGACAACGAAAATGTTATTTACCCAAGAGTGGTTACACCAGTTCATTAATCCTGGTTTATCGACGGAGGCTTTGACCGACAAGCTCACGATGGCGGGTTTGGAAGTT
>CAMYAA010000003.1 GCA_947253615.1 uncultured Sutterellaceae bacterium | reverse complement strand
ACGAGATCTAGTACGGTCTCGTGGGCTCGGAGATGTGTATAAGAGACAGGCTTTACTTATTTTTTCGTGTGTCTTTCGATGCAACGATTTCAGGACTGCAATTTATCGTCCTGGTGGTTTTTCCTCTATTTAATTCCAGGGCTTAACGGCATACTATTTTTGTGGCAGTGCTTATGGCCCGGGACTCCAGGGCCCAATCGTTTTGGACCGGATCCACGAGTGTCAATGAAGGTCAACGCGCTTCACGAATCGTTATAAGTCACGTTGCCCGAAAGAATCGCTTTTGAGGCTCAGCGCTCAGTTTGCTCATCCTTCCCTCTCACACGCAATGCTGACGCTGAGCCTTTTTCATGGGGTAGCTGGCATAATAACGAGGACAGCCTTTTTCTTTTTAGGATGCCAACCCTTATGCGTACCTCCCCGAGTATTTTTTCACTCCAAGGACGTCGAGCTCGACTTTCCTTTTTTCTTTGGCACTTATCAACAACGATAATTTTTGTCGTTGGGTGTTTCATCAGTTTTGGACTCGTCGCGACCTCAGAGTTAGAGGAACGCAGCTTTGGTGGCTTAGCGCTCCTTTTGCTTCTCGGCATGGTTATCTTTTGGATTCAGACGTGTTTGTCTGTACAGCGCTTTCACGACTGTGGACGCACCGGTTGGTGGGTTTTAGTCTATAGCATCCCCGCCTTGCATATTTTCGTCTGGCTCTATCAAATCTTTTGTCCCGGTACCTATGGACCCAACCGTTATGGGCCCGATCCCTTCCGTCCCGAACTCGGGAGCGTACCCCCGTGCGCGTATCCTCACTTTCAACAGCAACCTCCCAACGGGTCAACGTTCACAGACAAACCCGCCCCCTAAGGGCTGAGAATTTTTCGAGGCCGTTTAAACGATCCTGGTTTAACGCCTCCCCCTCAAAAAGAATCCCCTCAGAGTCGAGTGACCCGGAGGGGATTTGTCTTATTTCCTAATGACTAGGATTGGGGAGATTATTTCTTGACGACGATCGGGTCAACGAACTTCGCCCAGACCATAGCGGCCACTTCCACCGGCTTCTTCACGCCTTCGTGATCCACCTTTTCCGGACCTTCGAAGAACGCACCGAAGACCCACCAGCCTTCGTAAGGAACGCTGTAGGAGAACACACCACGTTCGTCAGCAATCAACATTTGCGGGGTGTAGTAAGCGTTCGGAGCCTTGTACTTGCCATCCTTGTTGAGGTACTGAACCGCAATCAAAGCGTGCGGAATGGGCTTGCCGTCATAAACGATCTGACCCGTGAAGGTGTTACCCACGTAGTTACCCCAAGGACGCATAAACGGGATGATTTCGCCCTTCATGCCAATGGGCTTTTCCCAACCCATTTCTTCGCCATAGGCCGGGATAAGGACCTTGGAATACTGTTGCAACCACTGGTCTTCAGCCCCTTCCCAGTACGGGGTGCTTTCAACACCGATCTGATAGATCCCTGGACGGGTGACCTTGTAGTCAAACGTCCAAGCCTGCTTGCCAAACAACTTGGCGGGCTTTAACTTCGGTAAAACATCGGTCTTTTCACCGTTGACATAAACAAAGGCTTGTTGGGGTTTAGCCATGTTCATGCCGTGCTGTTGCATCGGATGGGTGAAGCCTACCAACACTTCAAAGTTGGCTTCTTTCTTATCGAGAACCATGGAATGGTTCGGGATCACAGCCGTGTAGTGAGCTTGGGCCATCGAAGCACCAAAAGCGAGGAGCGCCATGGCGCTCGTGAGCAAGCATTTTTTAAACATAGAGAATTTTCCTCTGGTCAGAATGAAAAAAAACAGTCATCAATTCCCGTGTTTCACGTCAAAAGCAAACACAAGATTGGGTCGTTCTTCATACGATTTTAAATTACGTAAGAAGTTATTGTCCACGTCGAATTGAGAAAATAGACTCATTATTTTGGCTTAGATCGTTGGGTTATTTCGGGAAAATCCTTTAATAGGGAATATTTTCGAGAACAAAGGGATTCTGCACTTCCTTCTCCCTCTAGGAAAGGCGTTCCAAAGGAGGAGTAAAAATGCCATGAACATAAAACGCGCCTTACTGTACCAAGGCAATCCCTTATGTTTTCCCGCTTGAAAAGAAGGTATAAATACGGTATTTTCAATGCCCCTTGATGTATGACTTATGATGGATCCTAAAATTGCAGGACTTTTAACGATTAACGGTCGTCGCAATCGTTTATCGTTCTTTTTAACCGAGATTGTCATTTTCTGGTTATTCGCTATGTTCGACTGATTTATCGTTTATACCTAGACTTCAACTGGAAAGCCTAGTAAACAAAGAAGTGTCATTTTCCAACTTAATAAAAAACCAATAAAACACACTCATAGATTATTGACAATGATTATCATTACGTTAATTTATCAATTTAATTGGGTTTTTTTATTATGAGTAATCCACACCTCAAAACGCTCAGTGCAGCCATTGCATTGCTCTTTGCATCTCATTGCGCGGTCGCGAATGGCGACAACACCAACACAATGAAAACGTCTGAAAATCACTTAATAGTGGTCAAACAACTCCAGCCAATCATTGTGGAAGCTGGTCACGATAATCTTTACTCAAGCTATTCGGGGCAAGCTCTTCATAATCTTCCCAACCCCAGCAACACGATTGCTGGGCTCCTTGTAGGCGACTCGCAAGTAACCTTTGATCCAAACAGTACCAGTGGATATGCCAGTGGAGAAATCCACTCTCCACAAATCTCTATGGTTGGTGGGACGCCTACCGACAACGCTTATGTCATTAATGGGATTACCAACAACAATCTATTAACCAATGGCGCCTGGAGTCTTAACCCAAACTGGAGTTTTACTTCAGGGGACGGTGGTTCTGAAGCCTTGGAAATTAGCCCTGAATTATTCAAGCGTGTCACCGTTTATACTCGAAACATCCCTGTTGACTACGACAGTTTTACAGCTGGCGTCATTGACGCTCAGCTTGTCGACGCACAAGTCTCCAAGTGGCAAGGCAATGTTCGCGGAACCTATCAAAACTCCCATTGGGACTCTTCTTTTGATCAAAACTTAGACACGAATTCACCATTGATTCAAGAGCCTCAGGCCTTTATTAAATCCAATCTCGGGGGAACCATTACAGGGCCTATTATCAAAGATAAGCTCGGGATTTTATTGGATTACCAACGCACGCACAGTGACGTTACCATAACCCCCTTGTGGGCAGTCGATGGACACCCCTCACCACAAAAAGTTCACCGAAACCGTCAAAACTTCCTGCTCAAAGTCAATACAGTGCCTGATGCCATTACACAACTCGGTGCTTCTTTAATTTACGAACCCTACAAATCTCAAAATTATGCTCAGAGTCATCGCTCAGGGTATCGAACCATCGAGGGTGGCGGCTTAAATCTTATTCTTGAGGGGCGCCATAAAACGGCCTATGGCGAATTAAAAGGAGCTATCAGCCTTTCTGAAAACAAGATCGACATTACCCACACCGAAAACCAACAATTTACATGGAGTGTTGCTGATGGAAACTATGCGGCTAGTTTCATGCCTGATTCACGGATAGCAACCGAAGGGGGACGAGGACAATACCAACAACACCAACGAAATCTCGTATCCAAACTTAGCTTTGATTTCAATCCCATCGGCGAGAATATCACCCACCATATTCGTGTAGGTGCACAACTCCAATTACATCATCTCAAAACTCAAAATTCTTATTTTGAAATGTTCCTGTTCCCGCAACTAAGCAAAACTGTTCTTGGGGAGATGACTGAAGGTGTTATTGCTCATGAGCAATTTCTAAAATTTAAAGACATTTACCTTCCAGGCTCGCGAGCTATCACGTATCGCCGAGGCTTTGTTTGGATGGATGATGAAATTAAATATAACCGTTACACCCTTAGACCCGGTCTGGCCATCAGCTATAACAGTGTCTCTAAACGCGCGGATCTCTCGCCTCGCATCGTCGGCGACATTGATGTACTGAACAACGATCAATTTCATATTACTGCTGGTGCGGCTCGTTACATCGGCAATGAATTATTAAATTACGCCTTAGCTCTACCGTTAAATTTCAATATTCGTGAAATGGGGACCGAAGATTCCAATACGCATCAAGTAACGAGAAAAAAACTCATGGAGAAGGCCAAAAGCTATAAAGAGCTCGATAAAGTGAAGTCGCCTTACTCCAACGAATTATCCCTCGGTGCGTCTGCCGTTGTCCCCTACCTAGGAAAAGTCAATATCGACCTTTTACATCGATCCTATAAAAACTTAATCGTATTTAATGAAAACGACACAGCGACCAACAATGGCGAACGTAAGTATGATGCCGTCACGCTCGAAATTGAGAAAACATTAAAAACGGGACAATGGGGAGAACACCGTTTCGGCTTGAGCGCTACCTACCAAAAGGAAAAGAGCAATCGCGCGCTTTGGTTTAACCCTACCGATTTCCAGACACCGTTTGATACTAAATCCATGGTTCTCAATAATCAGGAAATAGCCGTAAAAGATCTAGATCTCAGTCACGTGCAATTTAAACCACAATGGGTAATCGCCTTTACCCACCGTGGGCGCTTCTTTGACGGAAAACTCATTACGTTGTTACGAGCACGTTACGAAGGGAGTCAATGGATGTTAAACAACATTGGTATGTCCCGTAAAGATACAAAATTCCTAAGAAGCTACACCTTGCAAAAGATTGGTCACAATTTCACTGTGGACTTGGGATTAGTCGGTACGATTTATAAGCACGGAGATATTACCGTTCAGGTAACTGGGGATATTTCTAACCTCTTTAACCGCAAGAATCCAGGCTACGTATACACCGGTAACTACTTTAATACCGTTGGTGAGCCTCGACGCTTTACACTTGGCTTAAAAGCTAACTTCTAAAAAGCATCGACCTTTTCAAATAACGAAACCCAGGTCTTTCAACCTGGGTTTCCTGTTCTCAAAAGGTATGCTGAACTCAGCGCTTTACGAGATCTCTTTTGAACGACGGCGTTTGAGCTTTTTAAGTCCCAACGCACGGCGCTGAACATTTGAACGGCGCTTTCGCTTTTCTTGCGCCCCACTCGCCTCTTCGGGCGCCTCAGGCTTCGACGTAAAGGCCGATGCCCAAACCATCCACTGATCAAGTGTCGTCTTCACGTCGAACCATAAACCCTCAATACGAGCGAAAAAGCCCGAGCCTTGACGAACTAATTGACGCCAGAAATAACGACTTTCTTTAGGCGCAACGACAATCGCAATAATCCCCACGAGAATGAGCATCGCGAGCGCAAAGAGCAAAACACTCAATAAGCCCACCGCAATGCCCACACTCAACAGCGTGACAATAATCGATAAAGCTACACGTAAGAAAGTCGTGACCATCCACTATCCTCAGAGCAAGCGACGGTTCTGAAGCATATGAAAGCCTAAGAAGCCTAAAAAGGCCGTCCCGGCTAAAACGTGAAGCCCTTTGCCCCCGCTCACCATGATCGCTAACATGCTGATCGATAAGGCCGAAAACATCACGCGAGACGTCGCTTGACGAACCACAAATTTGTCGGAATGTGGCTTCTGACTCGTGATCGCTACCGCACCCTTGCCAATCACACGGCTCGCCGTCTTCATGACTTGGTCAGCCCCGTACGAGACCGTCTTCATCACCTTGCACGTCGTGGAGGCTTCTTTCGAGTCCGCTTCGTCCTCAAAACCCGCACCCACTAACATCTGCGCATAGCCCATGAGCGTTTCAATCATGTCGTCTACGCTCAATACGTCACGATCCCACTCAATTAAGAGCGAACCCACACGTTCATTCACATTCACAGCATACACGCCGTCAATCTGAAATAAACAGCCCTTCGCAAATTCCAACGTCTCCGCATCTAACGTCTTTAACGCTGGATGACGTAAACGTAAACGCCCGGGGATGACGCTACGAATACAATCGGTAAATTCTGCCATTTTTTTCTCCTAAATTAATTCGTAGCAGGTTGATCCGAACCCGTCGTCACAATGGACTTGGCATTGGAATACGGTAACAGAATCGGTTGATCACTAAAAACATTACGCACATTCACACATAACGCCTTCGCATCATACCAGGTCTTTTCAAAAAGACTCTTGTCACCTTCGTAACGACCGAGTTGCGGACGCATCGAGTTCAAGCACACCAAAATTGTCGTCGTGTTATGTAACACCGCCGACATCACTGGCGTTAAGACCCCAAATAAACCACCCGCTAAGAAGCCCGTGTTCAACGCCACCGACGTGCCCACGTTCTGCTTAATGCGACGCATCGTCGCTTCACCTAAGTCTAGCGCCATTAATAAGTGTTCTAAGGAGCTTTCTAAGACCACATCAGCCACTTCTTGAGCAATGTCCGTCGAATCACGTAACGTGGCACCCACGTCCGCCGAACTCAACGCCGGGGAGTCATTAATCCCGTCACCCACCATCAAGACCTTGCAGCCTTCACGCTTCAATTCAAGAACCTTATCCGCCTTGTCGCTCGGTAAAACCTGCGCACGGTATTCTTCAATACCTAAACGCTTCGCTACCGCCTTGGCCGTACGTTCGTCGTCACCCGTGAGCATCACAATACGCTTGCCACGTTCACGTAACTTCTTGATCACATCAGCCGCTTCAGGACGTACCGGATCTTCAATCCCTAAGAGACCAATCAAACGACCCGACCAGGCCACAAAGAGCACGGTCTTACCTTCGTTGGCTAAACGCTTGATTTGATCAGCCGCAATGGAGCAATCCACCTTTTCGTCATCTTCCACAAAGTGGCGAGACCCAAGGATCACACGCTGGCCATCAATCTTCGAGCAAATCCCATGAGCCACCACATAGTCCACTTGCGTGTCATGCTGTTCTTCATAGTGATCTAACCCCTTTTCGTCAGCTGCCTTCACAACCGCACGGCTCACCGGGTGCGGGAAGTTCTCTTCTAAGCACGCCGCCACACGTAAAAGTTCATCCGCACTCAAGCCTTCTTTAATGGGCACCACGTCCGACAACGTCGGTTGAGAACTCGTTAACGTCCCCGTCTTGTCAAAGACCACCGTGTCCACTTGCGAGAGCGCTTCAAGATAACGACCGCCCTTAATCAAAGCACCACGCGCCGTCCCTTCCTTCATCGCCGAAAGAATCGCTAACGGCGTGGCCAAACGAATCGCACAACTGTAGTCAACCATTAACACCGCTGCCGTACGATTCAAGTCACGCGTGAAGAAGAACACTAACGCCGCTAAGGCAAAGTTAAAGGGCACAATCGCATCGGCAAACTTCGTCGCCTTGCTTTCAATCCCCGCCTTGGCTTGTTCAGACTCTTCCACAAACTTGATGATCTTCGCTAAACGCGTACCTTCACCAATGTGGGTCGGACGAATGTCAATTTCACCGTCTTCCACCACACAGCCCGCAAAGACCGAACCGCCTTCATTGCGATGAACCGCCACCGCCTCACCCGTCATCGTGGCCTGGTTAACCGCGGCTTCACCCGCAACCACCACACCGTCAACCGGAATGACGCTACCCATGCGAACCACCACAACGTCATCTAACGTCATGTCTTGAATCGGAATCTGAACGAGGTTTTCACCACGACGAACCCAAACTTGATCACACTTAATGGAAAGCTGCTCAGCTAAGCTCGACATCGACTTCTTGCGACAGTATTCGTCAAGCATTTCACCAATGCCTAACAAGAGAATCGTCAAGCCCGTCGTACGCCAGTCACGACGAAGAATCGAAATCCCCACCGCTGCCGCGTCTAACACGTCCACATTGAGACGGCCGTGTAAGAGCTCTTTCACACCATTAAAGATGATCGGAATCGCCCCTAAGAACGTATTGGCGGTCGAAATCACTAACGGTAAGAAACGATTGATAATGAAGAAACGCGCCAAACTGCCAAAGTCCAACTTCGCTGGACCCACCGGGTTGGCCCCGTCTTCAACCACTTCAACCTTTTCTTTGATCAACCCTAAGCTCTTACCCACGGGGTTAAGGACTTGGGTGGCCAATGGCATGTTCTTCCAACCCGAGCTCATCGCGTCGTTAAACGTCTGAACTAACGGATTGGCTTTGATCACTTCCATTAATAACTGCGTGCGCGTCATCGGACGCGTCACTGGCTTGCCCGTCACAAACGCTTCACACTGTAAGTGCACATCACGTTCATTGCGACGTTCAACACGCTTAATAGGAGGATTCGTGACTAAACTCGCCAAATACGCCGCCACACGATTGCGGGCCGCATAACTGTCAACCGTCACGATCACCGAACCCGTACGCGGATTCACCGAGACGCCCGTGACGCCTTCACATTCGGAAAGCTGAGTGGCAATCAACTCCGCCGACGCACGGCTCATCACCGACTTGGTCTTCCAGCGTTGGCGATTGCCGACTTCATGAATTAACTGAAATTGCATAGTGTTTCGAGTCCAGGTCGAGGAACTCGTCTCAATAGAGAAGATAGCTAAAGGAAGCTGTTTTTGTCCTGCGGCCTCACGCACGACAAAAACGCCTCCTAAACTTGATTCAAAAAAGCGGCCCAGGTCGGTGACGATCGGACCGCTTTTTAACTAAGCGTATTAAGCCTTGGGCTTTTCAACCACTTCGCATTCGACTTCGCAAGCAGCCACTTCTTCAGCTTTGGCCTTCTTTTCTTGGCTCTTCAACTGAGCTTCAGCAACAGCGTCGGCGATGTCTTCTTTGCAGCTTTCAACCATGCCCATGCACTTGTCTTTGAGATCAATCCCACCAGCTAAGATGTCAGAGGCTAAGGGCTTTAATTCTAATTTGCCACGGGTCACGGCAACAGCACCTAAAGCACCAACCACTAAACCACCTAAGAAGAAAAGACCGTATTTCGTCGTTTGATTAATTTGCATTATTCTCTCCGCATGCTCTCTTTAGTTAAAAATATTTCACAACGGACATGCTACCGTTGTAAAACCCACCATGCGTATTGCGTTGGTAACACGCATTAATGTAATCGTTAATTTAATCAAAAATGGGATTATTGTCAACTTCGGAATAACATTTAGATGAAATATTTTTAATTCCGATAGATTCCACTCTATCAGAGCAAAAGCTATTGTTTATCAGTCTTTTAAATGAAAACCAATTTCATTTTCATTTAAACTTTTGTTAATAAAAACAATTATCAATTAGCTCCATAGAAATGGAACTTCTAAATATTTTCCATTCTCAACAACCGATTTTCGATCGTCTTTTGGGTTAACCCTAAATCTTTTATAAGACGCCCTGTGCGCCTAAAAAATCCAGGGAAAAAATAGGGCCAAAAGCCCTACTTTTTATAAGACTTTTAACCCTTGAGTTTGGTCACATCCACCCACTCGGCGTGGGGTAATACCGTTTCGAGTTCTTGGGGCGTTAATTCAAGCACGCTGTTGGAACTCCCGGCGGCAGGATAAATCGTCCCTTGTTGCTTCACGGACATATCGAGGTAAATCTTCACCTCGGGGTTCACACCAAAGGGACAGACACCCCCCACAGCGTGGCCCACGCGTTCGAGCGTTTCCTCGGGCGAAAACATTTGTGCCTTACAGCCAAAGACGGCCTTGAATTTAGCATTGTCAATTTTGGTGTTGCCCGCTGCCACAATCACCACGGGGGTATTGTTGACATTAAAGGCAATGGTCTTAGCGATTTGCTCAGGATCGCAATGCAAGGCGCGAGCCGCCTCTTCGACGGTGGCGGTGCGTTCCTTGAGTTCAATATAACGTTGAGCGAGTCCCGCGTTCTCGAGGGCGGCTTTGACTTCTTGGATACCCATCGTTCTCTCTTAAGGTCTATGTTGGAGGTAAGCCCATGGTCAATTAGGCTTTTCGATAAAAGAGATTAGCAAACTTTTTCCCTCTCAAACGAGTACTATTAATGGACACCGTTTTAAATGATCCTTTTTTGATCGGGAACACATCATGCCCAAGAAAAACTACGATGAACTGATCGATCTTACAATCGAGCTCGTCGAAAAAGAGCAATTTGCCGATATCTTCAATATTCTCTATTCACTCATTAATACCGATATTCCCGAAAACCTACTCGTCATTTGCATCCAAGCCGCTAACCGCGTTGCCTGGGATTTAGCCAAAGCCAACCGCCCAACCGAGAGCTTCCAGCAATACACTCGTGTGGAAGAAATCCTGAACCTGCACCCCGAACTCTTTAATAACTTCGCGATGCGACTCGAGCTTGTCGCGACAGCGTTTGGTACTCACAAACTCCTGATGGCTGAAAAAATCTTAGAGTCTCTGGAAATCTTCCCGGAATATCAATCGCACCGCGAGATCATCGAGCGTTACGAAGCCAAGCTCGCCCAAGAGAAAAGCGCTCCCGTCTCGCCGACCTTTGCGCAACAAGCGCGTATTTTCTGGAACAGCTTTCTCTCGCTTGAAGGCGCTTTACGTGAAAGCGTGACCACGAAAAAAACGCCCATCGCCAAGGCGGAAGTCTGGTTTAAGGCTCACATGAACTCCCCTTTACTCGATCCGCCCTTTTCCTATTCGATCGAACGTAAGCGTAATCGTTTCATCCTAACGTTCCTACCGAATAACTGGGGCCTGCACTATTGTTTATTAGAGCAACTCGCCCGTTATGCGCCTGAATCTTTAAGTGAGCATTGGGACATTGCCGTGGGGGTCGAACCTAAACTCAAAAAGAGCTTAAGTTACGAAGGCAAGACCTATCGTCGTGACGAATTCAGTCTGTGGGTTAATCCGATTAACGATATCTTTTGCGAATTGATCATTTGGAGTGAAGTCTACGACCTCAGCAAGGATCCTAACGCGCTTGAAGCTGGTCGTCGCTTAGCCGAGTATGAAATCGGTTCCAAGACCATGCTCTCGCAGATCATTCAGACGCGTGTTGAAAAGATCACCGATCGTCGAGCCATCCCCGATGGGAAGGTCAGTGAGCAAATGGAATTTCTGGGCTACAAACTTCCCTTCCAAGGGGTGCCGCTCCTTCAGATGAAGTTGAAGATTAACAATCCCAACGCTCGCATCGATCCGAATCAAATGGTGATGAGCTCGACCTACAATCTTCATGCCAATTGGGGTGAAGGCGATCTTTATGCACTTCTGAACCTCGTGAATTTTGGGGTCATTCCCATGACCATTGAAATTCCGCATCGCCAATGGTTCCCGGAGGGCAAATCCTCCCTCAAGGACTTACGCGGAGCGAAGAAAACGGCCTTCCTCGAAAAAATGGAAGCGGCCTCGAACGCCTTATTCCTGTACCTTGCTAGCAAGTCAGGCAGCACGGCCGCCCATGCGGGTCTTCGTCGTGGGGAACATCAAACCTACATCGACGTCTTGGTCTTTGACCTTGAAGCGTATGCCAAGAGCCTGCCGAGTATCCTCACTCAAGCGAGCATGGTCTATCGACTCGATTTAATCGAAGCCTATCTCATGCCGCTCTACGACTATACGGTTCACTATCCTGTGATTACCAACGGGATGGATCATCCCGTCCTTGATGAACCCCGTTCCTGGAACGATTACGTCTTGGAACTCAATCCCAATGCGAAGATGCCCGAAGAACCTAAACGCGTTCTTCACTAGGCCAATTAACTAGCGGGAAGGACTTCAATGCCCTTCCCGCTCTTCTTTGTTTAGTGCCCCTTTACTTTAAGGATGCTCAACCACAATTCCGGCCGCTTCAAAAACCGCTTTAACCTTCGATGACTCACTCATGAGAAGAATGCGCTTGAGATTCGGGAATTGTCGAATGTCCTCTAAAGTCACCTCATCAATATCAAAGCGATCATCTTCACCGTCCCATTGTGGACACAACTGGCCATAGATCTCGTTGCCCCCATCCATCGTGATGGTTTCAACCTTTTCGGCCAAATGCGCTGGAATGGGAAGCTTCTTAAAGAAATTGAGCACGGGACGAATCACAGATTCACTCTCCGTATCAATGGGTTTTCCACGATACTGATCGGCAAAATCATAAAGATCAAAATAAGGCTCTAGCACTTCCAAGTCGTACATTAACACTTGAATCACGGCCAATTTGAAATTGAGGTGCTCAAAATGAAGGGCGTCTTTCACGTCATTTTTGAGCTTATAGTTCGCGCTCGGACGCTGAGGCTTGGGACTATAGCTCACCAACATCGGAAAAGGAATCGGTTCAACCGTCCCGGTAATACTCTCGCCATGGCCACACGGCCATAACCAAAACTTAAAGTCCCCCACTGCTTGACGATCACTGATGAAACTCGGCTCAAAACCCTCAAAGGTGATTTTGGCCTTACAAGGATGTTTAGGCACTTCCGACGGAGTTTGTTTCATGATGGGGCGAACCTTAGCGCCGCAGTAGCAGTAACAATCCTGGATTTTATGGGCTTCGTCGATATAGACGTCCCAACGCTTAAAATACCGACCAATATCGTGATTAAAGGCAAAAACGAGCCCCAGCGAATCATAGACGTACATGGTATAGAGAAAGGTATCTTCCTTCTCAAACGTTCGACTTGGCTTGCCCAAATGCGCCTCAAGCTCCGCTAAGCTCAAGGGAAACGTTAACGCATGCCCATCAATTTCCATTCTATTCTCGACAAAATTGATGGTTGAGATCGTTGGTCCTCTTGAAAATAACCCCATTTTGGTCTCCTCCTTCAAGAAAGCAGTGGTTGGTTCCGGTTTGAGTATAAAAGAACCTAACGTGAGAAGGAAAGGTAGAATTTGAGGCACCCAATGAAAACGGGAAGGGGTTGAATTCCCTTCCCGCTCACGCTTTCATAGACGCTATCAGAGCAGTTTTAACTTCGCTCGTAACGCTTCAATCGAGGGTTTTGCCTTTTCACGATGACGACTTTCGTACGTGCAATGGAGCAGATGGTGGGCTAATTCACTCCCAGGATGCCCCAAATAGTCCGTATATAAACGTTGTACATCGGGATTGTCGTGCGCACAACGAATCGGTAACGTCTCATCAATCACATAGTTTTCCGCTTGACGACGCGCCGCATCATGGTCCGGCGTATACGTGCGAGGCATACCGCCCCCGCCCGAGCACCCGCCTTGACAGGCCATCACTTCCACGAATTGATAAGGACACGTCCCTTCGCGAACCCATTGCGTTATCGTCTTCGCGGCACGAATCGTATGCGCTACCGCCACACGAACCGTCCCTAAGGTCGGCGTTTCTACACTCGCTTCACGAATGCCCTCCATCCCGCGAACCGCTTCAAAAACCGGACGTGCGGGTAAGGTTCCCCCCGTTAAATGCACTAACGTACGAAGGGCCGCTTCCAGTACCCCGCCCGTCGCCCCAAAGAGCTGACCAGCCCCTGAGGTTTCACTCATTAAGGGCGAATCGGCCTCCATAGGCTTTAAGCGCGACCAACGAATCCCACGACGAGACCACAATTCACTCACTTCACGCACGGTTAACACGCGATCGGTTTCGGGGTATTGCGTGTCATCAAAACGCAAGGTGGAACGCGCCGCCTCATCTTTCTTCGCCGTACAAGGCATGACCGAGACCACACGAATGCGACTCGGATCAATCCCCTTAATCTTGGGCAAGTAGTGTTTCGCCAAGGCCCCAAAAATCGCCTGAGGACTACGCGTACTCGAGAGATGACTCATCATATCGGGTTCGCTCTTTTCCACGTGATTGACCCAGGCTGGACAGCACGAGGTGAAGAACGTGGGGGCCCCTTCGACGGTGCCGTGTTTTTCAAAATACGCGGTTAAGTGCTCAGCGAGTTCGGTGGCCTCTTCCATAATCGTCACGTCCGCCGCCCAACGAGTATCCATGACAAAATCCGCCCCTAATTGCTTAAAGGCCGCACGAAGTTTTCCTTCGTCATTTTTGTCGGGCGCCCCTTGAGCCACGCCCAAACGCGCCGCAGGCGCAATTTGAATGACCGTGACAATCTCTGGATCGTCCAAATATTCAAGCACATCGTCCACGGCCGACTTCTCAGCGAGCGCCCCAGTCGGACAGATCTTGGCACATTGACCGCACTGAATACAGCGATCCGAGTCGCCCCAAGCGCCACCGTCAAAACCAATATGAATATCGGTACCGACGCCTTCGACCGTAATCGCACCAATGCCATGCATTTCTCGACAAACGTCCACACAGCGTAAGCAGCGAATACAACGATCGGGCGTAAAGACTAACGCGGGCGCCGAGAAATCACGATCGGCACTGCGCGTTAAACGACGACCGCTTTTCGTTTCGAGGGATAAGCCCACTTCACGAGCGACGTCTTGAAGTTCGCACATCCCGTGGCGTGCACAGTTATGACACGCTTCACAGTGATCGTCAAAAATATGTTCCACTTGACGCTTGCGTGCATCACGCAAGGTCGCACTCTTGGTGACAATGGTTTCGTTGGCAACCACACGCGTATCACATGACGTGACACATTGCGTTTTACCGTCAGGCCCCGTCACGTCGACAATACAAACGCGACAAGTCCCTGGATGGTGATTGCGCTCATAGAATTCACAGAGCGTCGGGACAAATTCGCCCGCCAAACGAATCGCTTGAATACGCGAGGTGCCTTCGGGCACCATAATCGTCTTACGATTAATCGTCACGGAGACCATGGGTAAATCAGGATACGTCTCGGTCATCTTAATTTTCCTCCAAGGCCGTCTTGCCCGGGATCGGACGTAATGTACTTACCCCAAACACACGATAGCAACGCATACAACGATTGGCTTCTTCCCACGCTTGCGTTGGCGTAAAGCCCAATTCCACTTCCTCAAAGCCCTTAACACGCTCGGCGGCGGGTAATTGACGGATTTTCTGACGCGGCTTAAAGAGCGGCGCCTTTTCCGCGACACAGTCCTCGAGCCAATGCCCCGTCGTAATCATGTCACTCATGCGGCGACGGGCCACAAACGCACGTCCTTCCGTCATTAAATACTCATGAATGGCCGTGGCGGCAATTTCCCCTTCGGCCATCCCTTGAATCAAAGTGGTTGGCCCCGCTGCGGCGTCGCCCCCGGCAAAGACACCCATGCGCGATGTGCGGAACAAATTGTCCACAGCAATCGTGCCGCGCTTGGTTAATTCAATCTCATCCTCGGGAACAAAGACCGATTCGTCAAATTTCTGACCCACGGCCGCAATCACGCGCGTACACGGAATCACAAATTCACTATTCGGGACAGGAATGAGCGAGCGACGTCCCGACGCGTTGGGTTCACCCAACTGCATCTTCACGACGCGTAACCCCGTTAATTGCCCGTTTTCCACACGCAATCCCACTGGGGCCGTTTGCCACAAGAAGTCAATCCCTTCTTCAATGGCCGCCTCGATTTCTTCAGCGTCCGCGGGCGCCGCAGTTCGATCACGACGGTAGCTCACGATCACACGAGCATCATCCGTCACCAAGCGGCGCGCCGTACGACAGCAGTCCATGGCGACGTTACCGCACCCGACGACCACGACGTCGCCTTCGAGCGTCATCTTGACACCCGTGCGACGGGCTTTTTCTACGTCGAGTAAGAAGTCGAGCCCTTTTAAGTACCCCTCGGGTAAAGGCGCTTCTTCGGATTCTTCGGGTAACCCTAAGTAAGAGCCCAGGGCACACCCTAGGCCCAAGAACACCGCTTGATAGCCAGAGTTCAACAATTGGGAGACATTAAAGTCACGGCCCAAGGTCTTACCGTAATAAAAGCGAGCCCCTAAGTTCTGAAGCACATCGGCTTCACCGTCCAAAAAGCCATTTTCTAAACGGTACTCAGGAATGCCCAATCGGGCCATGCCGCCCGCGCCCTCTTGCGACTCGAAAATGTCCACTTTATGACCACGACGCAATAAGTGATAGGCGCAGGTTAACCCCGCAGGGCCCGCCCCAACGACCGCTACGTGTTTCGTAACGGGGGTTTCTAAGGGAACCTTGACGCCTTCAAAAAGCTCACCCATGGAGCCGCCCGCATGGTCCGCCGCAAAGCGTTTCAAATCCTTAATCGCGACGGGTTGATCCACCTGAGCGCGAACGCACGCTTTTTCACACGGGCGAACGCACACACGACCGCACGAGCCCACCAAGGGATAATGCTCGAGCAACACGGCCGTGGCCATCTCCGGATGACCGTCTTTGATGTAGTCGATATAGCGCGGCACGTTCACGTGCGCGGGACACGCTTCAATACAGGGGGCCGTGGCCACCCCATAGAAGTCCTGAAAGAGGGTCGGGGCTAAAGGCGCTTCTTTAATCAAATTCGGAAAATGCGTCATCGCCTCGATAAAGGGCACTGGGGTCGTTAACCCAATCCCACATAAGCTCGAATCACGCATTTGTTGGGCCGTTAAGAGTATACGATCCCAGTCAACCCCGTCGCTCTCACCGCGACTCACCGCGGCTAAGGCTTCGTAAATATCGGGAGCCCCAATACGACAAGGGCTACAGCGCCCACAGCTCAATTCTGTGACGCGCTTATAGAAGTGGAGTAATAACTCCAACAACGTTAGACGATTGTCTAAGATTAAAAAACCATGAGGACCAATGACACCACCGACGGGGTTACCGGGGTTGAAACTGACTAAATCCTCGAGGTTAAGATCGGAAGGCACGACGGGTTCTGATCGACGTCGATTGTCGAACACCTGGCCTTTCCAAACCCCATAAATGAGTTCTTCCATGAATACTAACTTTCCACGGATTCACGTTTAAAGACGGTGCCGGGATCTCCAGAAATGATCGAACACTCATTTCCCTTTTGAAGGCACACGCTTTGCTAGTCGAAGGACAACATCACCCTAGCATGAATCTGTCTCTTATACACATCTGACGCTGCCGACGATATGCAGTGTGTAGA
>CAMYAA010000002.1 GCA_947253615.1 uncultured Sutterellaceae bacterium | reverse complement strand
GATCTACACACTGCATATCGTCGGCAGCGTCAGATGTGTATAAGAGACAGCAGCCGACCTCTGTTGATGTCGCTGTCAATGAAAACGACCCCAACTCGGCCGTTATCACTCTTGAACCGTTTGAACGTGGCTATGGCCACACGCTCGGTAATGCCTTACGTCGCATTTTAATGAGCTCCATGATCGGCTTTGCTCCGACGGAAGTTCAGATCAGCGGTGTGGTTCACGAATACTCCCAGATCGATGGCGTTCTTGAAGACGTCGTTGACATTCTTTTGAACTTAAAGGGTGTGGTCTTTAAGTTAGAAGGTCGTGACGAAGTTACCTTAAAGCTTCATGCTGAAGGTGACCGTGTGGTGACGGCTGCTGACTTCGAATTGCCCCATGACGTGACGATCATCAATCCTGAACACGTGATTGCTCACTTGTCGGGTGGTCGTTTAGACATGCAAGTTAAGGTTGAAAAGGGTCGTGGTTACCAGCCTGGTGACGTCCGCGCTTTCCGTGACGACTATTCCAAGAGCCAGTTAGGTCGCATCATTATGGATGCTTCCTTCTCGCCGATCCGTCGTGTGGCTTACCAAGTGTTAGCAGCTCGTGTGGCTCAGCGTACTGACCTTGACAAGCTCGAAATGACGATTGAAACCAACGGTGCGATTGGTCCTGAAGAAGCTTTACGCGAATCCGTCCGTATTCTTCAAGAACAGTTAGCGGTCTTTGGTTCGATTGCCAATGAACAGACCATTGCTGATGACGAACCTGAAACGGTTGAACAGCCGGTGGTTATCGATCCGGTGCTCTTACGTTCGGTTGACGATCTTGAATTGACGGTTCGTTCCGCCAACTGCTTGAAGGCTGAAAAGATTGAACGTATCGGTGACTTGATCCAACGCACTGAAAACGAACTCTTGAAGACGCCGAACTTAGGTCGTAAGTCCTTACAGGAAATCAAGGAAAACTTGGCTTCCCATGGCTTGACCTTAGGTCAGCGTTTAGACAACTGGCCGCCTTCTGAACACATGATCGCGGCTGCCACGGCTCCTTTAAAGAAGTAATTCTTTAAGCCGTTTGTCAACGAAGAGGGAGAACGAATGGGTTCTCCCTTTCGCTTTTTTACGAAAAATCTTTATTTCTGCATTGAACTCGATTTTCCTTTCGAGTAGAATGCTCCCTTTCTGTACCCTACCGCCAAGACTTTGGATAGAAGAGATGGGACAGAGCCCTTCCTGGAACGGTTTCCGGAAGGTTTTTTTTAAGAAACATATTAGAGGTATTTACCATGCGTCACCGTCACGGTCTTCGTAAATTAAATCGCACCAGTGCTCACCGCTTGGCCATGCTCCGTAACATTATGTGCTCTTTGCTTCGTCACGAAGCTATCAAGACCACGCTCCCTAAGGCTAAGGAACTTCGTCGCGTCGTCGAACCGATGATCACGTTAGCCAAGGAAGACACGGTTGCTAACAAACGTTTAGCTTTTAACCGCTTGCGCGATCGCGAAATCGTCGTGAAGCTCTTCAACGAAATCGGGCCTCGCTTTGCCAACCGTAACGGTGGCTACACCCGTATTCTCAAGATGGGTTATCGTGTTGGCGACAATGCTCCGATGGCCTACATGGAATTAACGGAAAAGGCTGAAGCTGTTGAAGAAGTTAAGGAAGCCTAATTAGGTCTTCTTTCGATACAACACGGTATCAAAGCTTTTGGAAACCTGATCGACGCGAGTTGATCAGGTTTTCTTCATTTCCGAGGATGGATTCGTTCGCTACAATGGGAGTTCATTGTGTGGAGGAAGTTTCGTGGAATCAATGCGTATTGATAAATGGTTATGGGCCTCGCGTTTTTTCAAAACGCGATCCATTGCGCAAGAAGCGGTGACGCTCGGTCGTGTTCTCGTTAATGGCGAGCGGGCCAAGCCGAGTCGTGATGTGAAAGTGGGCGATGCGTTAACGATTACGCGTGCTCAAGAAACCTTTGAGATTCACATTGTGGGTTTGAGCTCGGTTCGTGGTCCTGCCCCGGTGGCCCAGGCGCTCTATGAAGAGACGCCTGAGAGTGTCGTTCGCCGCTCGGTTCAGAAAGAGCAACGAGCTCTCGCGCCCGAGCCTGCTCAAGGGATTAGTAAAGGGCATCCTACAAAGCGGGACCGTCGTCAGATTGAACGCTTAAGCCGAGAGCCCTGGTAGCCCTTTATAATCGGTATCAAACTTATGAGGCGTTTTGTTGGGTATCGGGCTGGCTCGTGTGAGGCATATATAAGTCTCCACGGACGCCACAACCGCTTAACGCTAATCCCATGGCTACAAGAGCCAACCAAAATAATTTCTGCATAAAAGGACCTTTACGATGCAAACGGAAACGGAGTTTTTAGCGGCTGCTGAAGCCGAAATGGAAGCATTAGAGTCTTGGCTTGAGGATAGCACAGACGGCGAAGTTGAATGTCTTCGTAGTGGTCATGTCTTAACCATTGAGCTCGATGATGGCCGACAAGTGGTGGTCAACATTCAAACGCCGATGAAAGAGATTTGGTTTGCCTCGCCCTTTGGGGGACGTCATTTTGCTTTCAACGGCGCTACACAACAATGGGAAGACACGCGTACGCAATCGCCGTTAGCCTCGGTCATTCAAGAAGCGCTAACGCAAATGGGCGTGGACTTTGCGTCTTAATAACGCTCTGTCACCCAACCCGCCTAAGTTTAGCGGGTTTTGCGCGTGTGCATGTTAATTCACCGTCATGAGGTCTCTCCCGAGGTTGGGTTGAGACCTCATGCTTTATGAGCCTGCTGCTCTACGTTAAGGGTTCGAGGGCGGGGACGAGTTTGCCATTGACCACATCGACGCAGCCCTTATCACTGAGTTTGAAGAAGGGCGAGCAGGGCAATCCCAAGGTCCCGGTGCTCATGATCGGGCTCAGATGGTTATAGCCTTGATCGACGAGGGCTTCCCAAACGCATTGGAGCTTTTGAGCCGTTTCGGTCACATCGAGTTGGCTCAGAATCCCGGCAATGGGTAAGGGCAATTCGCCACGGATTTCATCGCCCTTCGTGACGACCATGCCTCCCTGCAGTTCAATGACGCGATTGGCAGCCTTGAGTCGGGATTGGGGATCTTTCCCGAGGACGAAGAGGTTGTGATGGTCATGAAACCACGTCGTGGCCACAGCCCCTTCTTTCAGTGCTTCGCCTTCGAATAAGGCAAACGCGCCGAGATTATATTCATCATGGGGTGTGAGGGCTCCATGACGATTAAAGCAAAATCCCGTTAAGAACCCAGCGGTGTCGAGAATCCCATCGTTAACGGGGAGTTCGACTTCTCGCATCGTGACGCGTGTGGAGTCCGCGTAGACACGCAAGACTTTTGCGCGGACTTTTTTGATCGCGGGATCCGTGTGAATGATGACGTCCTTGAGGGTTAGCGCCTCGAGTTTAACGCTTTTAGAGAAATGCTCTGGGAACATGGCCTCAATACTCGCTGGGGTCCACGTTTGCGGTTTTTCCGTGAGGCGTTTCCCGGCTTTAATGACGGTTTTAGCCGTTAGTGTTTCGGGGTCCCAGAGGACGAGGTCGGCGAGTAAGCCTGGAGCGATTTCGCCGCGATCATAAAGGTGCATATGACGTGCGGGCACGGTGGTGGCGCAATAAAAAGCGTAGGCGAGTGGAAAGCCTGCCTTAATCGCGCGACGCACGACGTGATCGAGGTGACCGTGTCGGGTTAAATCGTGGGCCATCACATCATCGGTCACAAAGCTGGTCCGTTCGTAGAGTTGATGCGCCTTGATAAATTCGATGACCTCGGGGCGGACCATTTTATTTTGAATTTCCACGAGCATGCCCTGACGGTACCGATCTTGTAACTCTTCTACGGTGTGTTCGGTATGGTCACCGCGTATACCGAGTTCGATAAAGCGGGCGAGATCCTTGCCGATGAGTTTAGGACAGTGGCCTTCCAGTACCAGATCGGGTCGGTGGATACGGGCCCAATCGATAAAGTCTTTCACTTCGAGCTGGGGATTTTCGCGAACAATGCGCTGATAATTCATGACCTCTCCCAAGCATTTGGCCTCCGGCAAGCCTAAGAGTGTCTTCATATCGTTTTGGTCGATTTTGGCCCCAGGTCCTTCGAGCGTGAGGTCGGTGGAGGGCACTGAGCTAGGAATTCCAAAGTACACATCAATCGGGCTATGGCGTCCTGCTTCGACGAGCGCTTGAATGCCTTCAATCCCAAAAACATTTGCAATTTCATGGGGCTCCGCGATGATCGTGCCTACGCCGTGATGAGCAATGTATTCGCAAAAGGGCCCAGGCGTGAGCATGGAGCTTTCGATATGCATGTGCACATCAATGAGCGAAGGGGTCGCAAGGGCACCTTGGGCATCGATGACGGTGTCGGCTTCATACGGGGCGTTTTGCTCATAGTCTATCCAGGCAAAGTGTGACTGATCGATATAGAGGTCTGCCTTCATGAACGTATGAAACGCAGCATTGAGCACTTGTGCATTTTTAATGGCCAACGTGACACGGCGTTGGGATTGTGAAGGCATGGATCCGAAAGGGTTAGATTGGGTCATCAAAATCTCGTCAAACGAAAGTTAGGGATGAGGCAAAAAAGCGATCTTTTTTGCCTCGAGGGGCTCAAAGCCTATTTAAAGATTAAGGCTACAAAGTAAAGCACGCAAATGAGCGACACGATGTAGAGCAAGGGGTTGATTTCACGGGCCTTGCCAGCGGCAATCTTTAAGATCAAGTACGTTGGAATGGCGACACAGATCCCGTTGGCGATGTTGCTCGCGAGGATCGTAAAGGTAATGCACACGAAGGCCGGGAAATACTCATCAAATGAGCTAAAGTCAAGTCGGCGAACGCCCCCGAGCATATCAATCCCAATAAAGATTAACGCCGGCGCCGTCGCGGCCGCGGGAATCATAATGGCGACAGGGGTTAAAAAGAGCGCGAGTAAGAAGTACAAGGCAACGACCACGGCCGTTAAGCCCGTACGACCACCCGCTTCAACGCCTGCCGAGCTTTCTAAATACGTGGTGACGCACGGAATGGAGAATAAGCCCCCCACGGCCGTTGCCGTCGAGTCCACATTAAAGCACTTGTCCATGCCGGGTAAGTCGCCATTCTTGTCGAGGAATCCTGCCTTACCACCGACCCCGAGTAAGGTCCCAAAGGTGGAGAAGAAGTCTGGAATAAAGAGGGCGATGACGAAAGGCACGATTGCGATATTGAAGCAATCGAGAAGGTTGAAGTCATGAATACGATGACTAAACGTATTGACGAGACTATAGGGCAGTTGAATGAAATGATCGGGCACGTGCGTTAAGCCCAACGGAATGCCAATCAAGGTCGTAATGAGGATCGACAAAATAATGGCGCCCGGGACCTTGCGTTGACGAAGGACCAAAATGAGCACAAAACCAATCAAGCATAAGAGGGCGTGGCCCGAGGCTAAGTCGCCCCATTCTAAAGAGCGTTTCCCTGCGTGAATCAAGTGGCCCGAGCGAGCGCCAATAAAGGCAATAAAGAGCCCCACGGAAGCACTCACCGCATATTTCAACGAGGGTGGAATGGCTTTAACGACAGCATTTCGAAGCCCAAAAAAAGTGACGATCATAAAAAGAACGCCACTGATGAAAATCGTACCTGCCATGGTGCCCACACTAAAGCCGCCTGTGGTGACCATACTGGCGGCAATCGCGACGGAGCCCAGGCCAGGAGCGAGAGCAAAGGGGCGATTGGTATAGAGCCCCATGATTAAGGTGGCAATGAGGGTGGCGAGCGCGACGAGTACGACCATTTCTTGGATGGGCATACCCGTGTGTGAAAGAAGTTTTGGGACAACGGCCAACACATAGGCCATGGTCATGAAGGTGGTTAACCCAGCGATGATTTCGGTTTTTAGGCTGGTCTGGTGTTGGTCAAGTTTAAAGAAGTTGGCAATCGTTGACATGAGTCTTCCTTGGTCCTTGGAGTGGTCAGAATCCCTGAGGCTCAGGGATGAAAGTCGATTAGTATACGCCCGCTCAATGGGAGTTTTGGCGTCGTTAACGAATGATTACGAAGGGTTCATGGAGCTCCTAAGTAAAAAAACCAGGCACAAAGGCCTGGTTTAAATCGTGTTAGAAAATTGGATTACGGATGATGTCCACCTCGTTTTTATTGAGCATTTCGACGGGATTTCCATCGGGGAGGATCGGTCGAGTTTTTACCGGATCCTTGTAGTAGAACTCCCCATCAATTTCTTCAATGCTATTGGGCTGAACGACGACACGTTCAGGGACATCTTTGAGTGCGACGCGCATATAGTCGACCCAGACGGGCAAGGCTAACCCGCCGCCCGTTTCACGCGCCCCTAACGGTTTGGGATTGTCATAACCAATCCAACTAATGGCGGCTTGATTGCCTGCATAACCGCAGAACCAGGCGTCATTAGCGTTATTGGAGGTCCCCGTCTTCCCAGCAATGTCATTGCGTTTGAGTTCGCGAGTTGCACGTCGTGCGGTCCCGTTGGTGGCGACGCTGTGTAAGAGCGAATCCATGGTGAAGTCATTGCGATCCGAAATGGCACGAATGGATTCGTCCCCTGCAGTACGTCCCGTATTGCGCATGATGGTTCGACCTTCAACGTCAGTGATATGGTCGATCAAATAAGGCTTGACGCGGAAGCCGCCGTTGGCGAACGTGCAATAGGCCCCAAACATTTGCCAGGGGGTAACGCTCCCTGCACCTAAGGCCATAGGCAAGTTAGCCGGATGATCCACGGGCGAGAAGCCAAAGCGGGTAATGTACTGTTGGGCGTACTCTGGGGTAATGGCCTGGAGCACACGAATGGAGATCAAGTTTTTAGATTTTTCCAAGCCTTGACGCAAGGTCATGGGACCATCAAAGCGACCTTCATAGTTACGGGGCTCCCAGAGCTTATTACCCGTGAGTTTCGGGTCAATGCTAATGGGCGCATCGTTAATGATCGTGCTCGGTGTAAAGCCCTTATCCAAGGCTGCCGAGTAGATAAAGGGCTTGAAGGAGGAGCCAGGCTGACGCCACGCTTGCGTGACGTGATTAAATTTATTGATATTGAAGTCGAACCCACCCACGAGTGCGCGGACAGCCCCCGTGTTGTAGTCACCGGCGATGAAAGCGGCTTCTACCTCAGGGACCTGCGCTAAGGTCCAGGCCTTCTTGTCGAGGGTACGCATGACGCGAACAATCGAACCGGGGCGTAAGCCATTTTTAGCCGATCGGCCCCCGGGGAGATAGTGTCGTCCGAACTTCAAGCTATTAGCGTCGAGGGTAACGGTTTCATTGGCGGAAATCGCCACTTTAATGGCTTTTTTGCTCGCTTCCAAAACGATCCCTGGCACCATAATAGGCGAGGTACGGGTGGACTCCAGGGTTTGACGAATGATTTTGGCGCGTTCTTTCGCCTCGCTAATATCGACAAAGCCTTCGGGGCCGCGATACCCGTATTTGCGATCGTAATTAATGAGGGCGGAGCGAACGGCATCCACCGCGGCGGTTTGATCGACGGAATTGATGGTCGTGTAGACATTGAGACCGCGCGAATAGGTTTCATCGCGGAAGATGTCATAGACGAGTACACGGGCGAGTTCGCTGGCGTAGTCGGCCGAAGTTTTGTCCGAGCTCAAGCCATTTGCAATGAGTTCTTGGGCACTTGGCGAACGACGCGTTTGCATCGGTGCCGCCTTTTCCGAGGTGTAGGTTAATTCATCGATATAACCCAAGTCATACATGCGGCGTAAAACATAGTTTTTACGCATCGTCGCACGCGAGGGATTGACGATCGGATTGTAGGCCGAGGGGGCTACGGGTAACCCAGCGAGGGTAGCGGCCTCTGCAATCGAGAGCTCGTTGAGCGGACGACCAAAATAGGTTCGAGCGGCGCTTTGAAAGCCGTAGGAACGTTGGCCAAGATAGATCTGATTGATATAGATCTCGAGGATTTGATCCTTGGTTAACAAGTGCTCGATTTTGAAGGACATGGCGATTTCGTAGAGCTTACGTTTGTAAGTACGATCCGTCGTCAAGAAGAAGTTACGAGCGACTTGTTGCGTGATGGTGGAGCCCCCTTGGCCACGACGCCCCGTGAGCGCGTTAATGACGGCAGCGCGTAAGATCCCGGTGATTTCAATCCCAGGGTGTTCGTAAAAACCGTCATCTTCTGCGGCCAAGATGGCCTTTTTCATCATGGGCGGGACTTCTGCAATCGGCACATAGTCACGATGCTCAAGCCCGAATTCAGCGAGCAGTTTCCCATCCTCACTCCAAATGCGCAAAGGGACTCGAGGATGATAGTTGGTGACTGCATCAAGGCTCGGGAGTTGCTGATAGATATAGGCAAACACGAAGATCAACAGGAACAGGCCGCTTAATGCCGCCGCCACGCCGATACCAATCGCCCATTTGAAAAAACGTAGGGTTCGATTGGGTTGAGTCTTTTTGCTTCGTGGAGCAGAACGAGTTTTGGTTGGAGTAGACACGGAAACTGAATGGTAAAAGTCGTTTTTAAAGTAGTCTTTTGATTTTAGACGAGAGTGCGTTTGGTTGCAGGGTAAATACGGGTCCAAGAATACAAAGGGTAACGAAGTCAGTGCTAAAGCGCAGGGTTCTTCTCTGGGTGGTGAGAATACAACGAAAAGTGATTCTAAGAAAGGTTTTCCCTCGTTGTCGCTACAGGGTAGCTCCTGTCTCGCCTACAATTAGTTCATGGATAAAAAGATATATTGCCAAACGATCGAGGTGACCTCAGCGGTTATCGACGAGCTCAAGCACGTTAATAATCGTGCTTATTTAGGTTGGATGGAAACACTCGCGCGTGAGCATGCTCATTTGATTGATCCGAGTTCGGAAGATATCTGGGTGGTTCGCGAGCATCATGTGCTCTACCTAAAATCGAGTTATCTCGGCGAGCGCTTAACGGTCTATACCTGGTTGGATCAAGTCAGTGGGGTGTCGGCTCGACGCTGTTATGCCTTTTTCCGCGGGGATGAACTCGTGGTTAAGGCCCACACGTTATGGGTGTGTGTTTCGAAAACGACGATGAAACCGAAGCGCATTCCTGAGATCACGAAGGCGGTCGTTTGTGCAGGTCCTCAGTCGCTTTTGGGCGAAGGACACTAGTGGTGAATCAAAGTAAGCGTATGGATAGTTATGTCACGATCGACCAAGTGACCTTTGGGTACTCGGATCGGGGCATTTTAAACAATGTGTCCATGACGTTCCCACGTGGCCAAGTGGTGGCCATTATGGGAGGTTCGGGCATGGGCAAAACCACGTTGTTGAAGTTAATTGGGGGGTTAATCGCTCCTGATGAAGGTCGCATCTTGATTGATGGTGAGCGCTTGGATGTGAATGACCCGACGCGTCTTTATCAAATGCGCCGTCACATGGGGATGCTCTTTCAGTTTGGGGCGCTCTTTACGGACTTGTCGGTATTTGATAATGTCGCCTTTCCTTTGCGTGAGCAGACGGATCTTGATGAAGAGACGATTCGAGACTTGGTTTTGATGAAGCTCAATGCGGTGGGCTTAAGAGGTGCTCATGCATTGATGCCTTCGGAAATTTCGGGTGGGATGAGTCGTCGTGTGGCCCTCGCGCGAGCGATTGCGCTTGATCCCTCCTTGATTTTGTATGATGAGCCTTTTGCGGGGTTAGATCCGATTTCGATGGGGGTGACGGCTCACTTGATTCGTTCGCTCAACACGGCGTTAGGTTCGACGAGTTTGATCGTCACGCATGACGTGCAAGAGACCTTTGAAATCGCGGATTACGTGTACATGATCAGTTCTGGTCAGGTCGCCGCCCAAGGTACACCTGCCGAGTTGAGCGCCTCGACGGATCCCTTCGTCACGCAGTTTATTCGCGGACAAGCCGATGGCCCGGTGAAGTTCCATTATCCCGCGTCCTCGTTGGCGAGTGAATTTTTGAAGGCGGAGGACACGCATGGTGCTCGTTAACTTTTTTGCGCGCGTAGGTCAAAAGACGATGGGTGCCTTACGTGAAATGGGGCGCTTTGGCTTGTTTTGTTTGGCCGTTCTGAAGCGTTCGCTTTGGGTGCCTGGGCGCATTGTGCTCGAACAAATTCACTTTATCGGGAATTACTCCCTGGTCATTATTGCGGTCTCAGGGTTATTCGTCGGTTTTGTCTTAGGACTTCAAGGGTATTACACCCTGGTGCGTTATGGCTCTGAACAGGCCTTAGGGGTTTTGGTTGCGTTGAGTTTAGTGCGCGAACTTGGCCCCGTGGTGACGGCGCTCTTGTTTGCGGGGCGTGCCGGGACGGCGCTCACCGCTGAGATTGGTTTGATGCGAGCTGGAGAGCAACTCTCGGCGATGGAAATGATGGGGGTTGATCCCCTTCGTCGAGTGATTGCGCCGCGTTTTGTTGCCGCGTTTATTTCGATGCCGATTTTGGCCCTCATCTTTTCCGCGGTGGGGATTGTGGGCGCCTGGTTAGTGGGCGTTCCCTTGATTGGCAATGACAATGGGGCGTTTTGGTCACAGATGCAAAGTGCCGTGGATGTGACGAGCGACATTGGCAGTGGAATTTTTAAGAGCTTAGTGTTTGGCGCGGCTGTGAGTTTGGTCTCGCTTTATACGGGGTATAGCTCTCGTCCAACGCCTGAAGGGGTGGCGCGTGCGACCACCTCGACCGTTGTGATCAGTTCGTTATTAGTTTTGGGGCTGGATTTCGTATTAACAGCCTGGTTGTTTACCTCAGTTTAGTCTTTGTATCCGTGGAATAGTCATGAAGAAATCAGGTGGTTTAGAGGTCGCAGTGGGCATTTTTATGGTGCTCGGTTTAGTGGCTCTCGTATTTTTAGCGTTACAGTCCGCGAACTTAAGTTCGTTGGGTTGGGGGCATAAGACCTATAGCGTCTCGGCCGAGTTCAGCAATATCGGGGGGTTAAAGCCTCGTGCACCCGTGAAGTCGGCTGGCGTGGTGGTTGGTCGAGTTAAGAGTATTAGTTTTGATCCGATGAGTTTTCAGGCGAAGGTTGTCCTTGATTTGGAATCGCAGTATGAGTTCCCGGCGGACTCGTCGTTAAAGATTTTGACCTCGGGCTTGTTGGGTGAGCAATATGTGGGGCTCATTCCTGGTGCGGACGATGCGAATTTAAAAAATGGTAGTGTCATTTCCCGTACGCAAAGTGCGATTGTGCTTGAGAATTTGATCAGTCAGTTCTTGTTTAATTCCGCAGAAAAGGCAGGACGATAATGAAATCGGTTAAGCGTGTTACTTGGCTGTTGTCCTTGGGGCTCTCTCTGAGTTTGTTGGCAGGGTGCGCAAGTGCGCCGTCCACCTCAGGGACGGATGCACCCCGTGCGAATGCGAGTGTGAACGTGGACCCCTATGAGTCCTTTAACCGCAAAATGTTTGCGTTTAACCAAGGGCTCGATACGTATGTGGTTTTACCCGCAACGAAGGCCTATCGCTGGGCGGTGCCTGAGCTTGGCCGTGAAGGGGTGAGCAACGTTTTTCATAATTTGAAAGAGCCCTCGAATACGCTCAACCATGCCTTACAAGGTAACGTTAATGGGGCGATTGCCACGTCGTTTCGTTTCTTAGTCAATGGCGTTTTTGGCCTTGGCGGATTGTTTGATGTAGCGAGCTGGATTGGTAACGACGCCCAGGACGAAGACTTTGGTCAGACGTTAGCCTCGTGGGGCGTGCCCGAGGGTCCTTATTTGGTCTTGCCGCTCTTAGGGCCTTCGACGGCACGTGACGTTTGGCAGTGGCCGATCACGGTAGCGACCAATCCGACGACGTACTTACTCGCTAAAGAGCCCTTCTGGGCTCAAGCGGGGGTGACGGGCTTGTCGGTGATTGATGTACGCTCGCACTTAATCGATTCGGGCGCGGATGCGATGTTAAAGAATGTGCTCGATGAGTATGTCGCGGTTCGCAACGGCTATTTGCAGTATCGTCAACATTTGATCCATCCCGAGCTCAATGCTGGGGGTGGGGCCTCAGGTGCGGCGACTTCCCCGTCTTCGAGCGCTGGGCTGCTGCCGCTTGATTTGTCGGATGATGACTAAACGTTTATATAGGAGTACGGTCGAATGAATCGTCGTCAATGGATTATCGGCACGTCGCTTTGTGCGTTATTGCCATCCTCTCTCGTGTGGGCCCAGAGTGCCGACGTGAATCCCTATGAATGGGTGGTGGCTTTAGGCAATGAGGTGCTCAATCAAATTAAAAAGAATCCGCAATTGCGAGATGGTCAAATTGATCAGATTCGTGAATTGGTCAACAATGTGATTCGTCCGAATGTGGATTTTCGCATGGTCACCCGCATGACGGTGGGCCCGAGTTGGCGTCGTGCTACGCCTCAAGAGCGTGAACGTTTAGAGACGCTTTTTGAACAGTTATTGATTCGTGTTTATTCGGGGGCGCTCAAGCAAATTACGGACCATGTCTGTGTGCTTAAAAAGCAGCGCAACTATCCCATTAGTAATGACCTCGTTGTTAACGTGATGCTCGAGAGCGCCAGCCACAGTGGCAAGCCCATTGCGATGGCGTATCGTGTCTACAAGAACAAAGACGGCGAATGGAAGATTGTCGACATGAATGTTGAAGGCATTTGGATGGTGGAAAACTATCATGCGCAATTTGCTTCCGTGATTGACCAGAATGGGATTGCGGGCTTAATTACCTTACTCGAGCAAAAAGTGGCTGAGGCCCAGTAATATGGCATTTGTGATTGAAGGACCCATGACGCTCAAAACGGCGGGCGCTTTAAAGCCTCGTCTTCTTGAGTCGATTCGCGCGGGCGAGACGCGTATTGAGCTCTCTGGCGTGACGGACGTTGACAGTGTCTCAATTGCTTTATTATTAGCAGCAAAGCGTGAGGCGAGTCGTCTCCAACAACCGTTGGAGATTTTGACTATGCCTTCGAGTTTAACCGCGTTGATTCGAGTCTACGGACTCTCAGAACTTTTCTAAGCGGTTTTGCTAGCTCTCCATTCCTAACCAAAGACAACACCTTATTCTCATGCAGAAATTAAAAATTCAAGGCGGTAATCGTCTCGTCGGCCAAGTCAAAACGAGTGGTGCCAAAAATGCCGCGTTACCGATTTTGGTCGCGTCGTTATTGACGGCTGAAGACTTGGTTTTAACCAATGTTCCGGATTTGACCGATGTTCAAACGATGCTCAAGCTTTTGGCGACGATGGGCGTCAAGATTAAAAAGGATGGGGATAAGGTCATCTTAAATGCGAGTTCGGTCACGAGTACGGTGGCTCCCTATGAGCTCGTGAAGACGATGCGAGCCTCCATTTTGACGTTATGTCCTTTGGTGGCGCGTTTTGGTGAGGCCAAGGTGAGTTTGCCTGGGGGCTGTGCCATTGGCTCGCGCCCGGTGGATCAGCATATTAAGGGGCTTCGTCAGTTAGGCGCGCAAGTGAGCGTGGATCATGGTTATGTCAATGCCAAGGCCTTACGTTTAGAGGGCGCGCACATCTTCACGGACATGGTGACGGTGACGGGCACGGAAAATTTAATCATGGCCGCGGTTTTAGCCCGAGGGACGACCGTGATTGAGAATGCGGCGCGTGAGCCCGAAGTGGTGGATTTAATTCACTGTTTACAGGCGATGGGCGCGAAGATTTCTGGGGCCGGTACCGCGGTTTTAACCATTGAAGGGGTGGAATCGCTCCATGGTGCCGAGCATCGCATTTTGCCCGATCGCATTGAAGCGGGCTCGTTTTTAGTGGCTGGCGCGATGACCCAGGGTGACGTGTTAGTCACGCATTGTGATCCGTCTTTGATGGAACCCGTGTTGGATAAGTTGCGTGAAGCGGGCGTCAATTTAGAGGTTGGCTCGGATTGGGTTCGTGTGCGTATGCAAGGTCGTCCTAAAGCCGTGTCGATTCGTACCGCTCCGCATCCGGGGTTCCCGACGGATATGCAAGCCCAATTAATGACGCTCAATACGATTGCCGAAGGGGTCGGCTCCGTGACCGAAACGATTTTTGAAAATCGCTTTATGCACGTGCCGGAGCTCGTTCGCTTAGGGGCGGATATTTCGGTTGAGGGTTCGACGGCGATTGTTCGTGGGGTCGAGACCTTAACAGGGGCCAACATTATGGCGACCGACTTGCGTGCGAGTGCGTCTTTAGTGATTGCCGCACTAGCCTCTCAGGGGGAAAGTACGGTCGATCGAATTTATCATTTAGATCGTGGTTACGAACGAATGGAAGAGAAGCTCCTAGCGTTAGGGGCAAAAATCGAACGTATTGAGGCGTAATTTTTAGCGACTTGACCGCGCTAAGGCCGCTCTCAATGGGATTGACCACGATATTTTTTCAGGAAATCGTATCTTTACAAGATAACTTCGGGTAATATGCGATTTTGTTTAACAACCAACCAAACCTAACAGGACAACGCCTAAAAGGAAAGGCCAACATGTTATTAATTCCTACGGTTGAAGTACAAGGGAACAATGTGGTTGTCACGACGCGTGATGACACAGGTGCTTTACTCAAAAAAGTCTATGAACGTTCGGAAACGGACGTGGTTGCCGAGTTAGCTCAAGCGAGCCCGGATCGCATTTATATTGTGGATGTGGATGGGGCTCAGCACGGTAAAGTGATGGGACTCAAGCGCCTGAAGGCTATGATTCAAGCCATTAAGGATGTGGACGAGGATGTGGAAATCCAAGTCGGTGGCGGGGTTCGTACCTTAGACCTTATTGAACAGTACCTCGATGCCGGGGTGGACTTTGTGGTGACGGGCACGGGTGCCTTGAAGCAACCCGGTTTCTTAGCCGATGCGTGTTCCAACTTTGGGGGTCAGATTATTTTCTCGATCGACGTCCAGGATGGGAAGGTTCTTGTGGATGGTTGGGAACATTCTTTAAAGAATGATCCGCTCACGATTATTGAAAAAGCGGCGAGCAACGACTTGGCTGCCATCATTTACACGGACGTGAATCGAATTGGGACGTTTGCAGGGGTGGATTTGGCCCCGGTCATTGAAGCGGCCAATCGTACAAATGTTCCGTTTATCGTCTCGGGTGGCGTGGCCAGTTTGGACGACTTAAAGGCGCTTTGTGACGTTGAGTTCGATGGGGTCAATATCGAAGGGGTGTTGCTCGATCGTGCCATTTACGAAGATCAATTAACGCTCGAAGCCTGTTGCGACTTTGTCGACACGTACGAAGGTTAACTTGTAAATACGCCTTTTGAAGGATTAGTAAAGACAAGCAATAGTGCTATAGTAAAAAACTTGAATTCGGGTTAACACTGAGTTTAAGTTTGGCGTGAAAATAGGTGTGCTATTGTTTCAAGGTAACGAGCTTTTGGAGAGACAAATGCAACAAGATGATTGTATTTTTTGTCGCATTGCACGCGGTGAGATTCCGTCGAACAAATTGTATGAAGATGAGGATGTGATTGCGTTTCATGACATTCATCCTCAAGCCCCGATTCATTTTTTAATTATTCCTAAGACGCACATTACCTCGTTGGCACATGCCCAACCTGAAGATGCGGCGCTTTTAGGTAAAATGCTTTCATTGACAGGGACGTTGGCTCAGAAGGCTGGTGCTAATAACGGTTTCCGTGTCATTATTAACACCGGTCACGATGGTGGCCAAGAGGTACCGCACTTACATATTCATGTATTGGGTGGTCCACGCCCCTGGAAATAAGGAGTAAGAAAATGGGTTCGCTTTCCATTTGGCATTGGCTTATTGTTTTGGCCATTATTGTTTTAGTTTTTGGTACCGGCAAGCTTAAGAATTTAGGCAAAGACTTAGGTGCCTCGATTAAAGGTTTCAAAGAAGGCATGCGTGAAGGTGAAGAATCTGTCGCTGCTGATAAGAAAGAAATCGCTCAAGACAAAGAAAAATCTGAAGGCGTCATTGACGTTGAAGCCAAAGACAAGACCAAGTCGAGCTAAGGCTTTATTCATTTAAGGTATACCATCAAGGGCGCAACCGCGCCTATGACCGCGGTTACTCTCAGACGTACCGCGGTTTTTTTTAGGGTCTTGAAAAACGATGTTTGATTTTGGGTTCGGTGAAATGATGATCATCGGGGCTGTAGGGCTTGTTGTCCTTGGCCCTGAGCGTTTGCCTACAGTGGCTCGTACGGCGGGCGAATGGATAGGCAAAGCGCAGCGTTTTGTTGCGCAAATTAAAGATGATATTAATCGTGAAACAGAGCTCTCGGAATTAAAACGTATCCAAGAAGAGGCGCAAAAATTAGCGACCGACTTTAAGTCCACGGTTGAGAAAACGGCCACGGAGATTGAGTCGAGCTCTTCGAAAGTCGCCGACGACCTTAAGGCGGTTGGCAACGAGGCTCAAAAGACGATGGAGAGCCTGGAGTCGGCGGCCTCGGAAGCCTCAGAGAGTGCCACGAGTGCCACCACGAGTTCGGACACGAGCTCAACGGTCACGGGGACGGTCAAGCCTTATTCCAACAATGAAATTGCCGATTTTTATGGTTGGAATGACGTACCGGAAAATGTGCCTGAACCCACGTATGTTTGGAAGGAACCCAAAACGTTCTCCAAGCGTTATCGTTCGGGTCCTTCCGTGGATGAATTGGCGCGCGAAATTGAACGTTTGCGCCATGAGTTAGGGATGCGTGAAACGCAGTTAAATAGCAGCAACCGCCGATTAACGGCGCGTGCTCGAAGCAATCGTCCTCGTATTTATCGATAGTTAGTATTTGATTATGACTGACAAGAACACCCAATACGAAGCCCCCGATGATCCTTCCAATGAACAGCCATTGGTGAGTCATTTAGTGGAACTTCGCAATCGTACGGTACGTGCGAGTATTGCTGTCTTAGTGATCTTCGTGTGTTTATCACCGTTTATGAAGAAGATCTTTGACATTTTGAGTCATCCGTTAATGGTGGCCTTACCTCAAGGGGCGAAATTGCTCTCCACGGGGGTGGTTGCGCCATTTATGGTGCCTTTGAAAGTGACGTTATTTGTCTCTTTCTTAATTGCGTTACCGTATGTGCTCTATCAAATTTGGGCTTACATTGCGCCAGCGCTTTATCGTCGTGAAAAACGTTTAGCGTTGCCGATCATTGTGAGTTCGATCGTCATGTTCTTCCTTGGGATGACGTATTGTTATTTCATTGTGTTCCGCATGGTGTTCCAGTTCATTGCGAACTTCTCGCCGGACTCGGTGAATTTTGCGCCGGATATTGATTACTACTTCAACTTTGTGTTGACGATGTTCTTAGCCTTTGGGTTAACGTTTGAAGTGCCCATTGTGGTCATGGTGTTAAACCAGGTTGGCTTAGCGAGCTATGAAAAATTAGTGAAGGCGCGTCCTTTTGTGATTGTGGGGGCCTTCGTGATGGCTGCCATCTTCACGCCGCCCGATGTGATGAGTCAAATGCTCTTGGCGTTGCCGCTCATCTTGTTATTCCAGGTTGGGATTCTCTTAGTGCGTTTCTTCGGGAAGCGTCAAGCGCAGATTGATGCGGAACCCAAACGCGATGACGATGATGAGTAAGCGTTAAGCGGCCTCACGAGACACAAAAAAATCCCCAATACCACGGTGCTGGCATTGGGGATTGCTTTTTGTGGGGTTAAATCAGATTTTTCAATGGATCCTTAGGGGCCTCAACGGCTGGGGGTCGTTCGTCGATATTGAGGGTGACGTTGAGGACTTCTTGACCGCGTAGGACTTTCATGCTCGCATGTGTGCCTGGCTTTAAAGAGGCAATGAGCTGATTGAGTTGATAGCCGTTAGCGACGGCTCGACCATTGACCGATTGGATCACATCAAACGCGTGCAGGGCGGCTTTGGAGGCGGGTCCTTGGGGAACGATAAAGGTAATCATGACGCCGTTACTCGTGGGTAGCCCAATGTCTTTGGCATATTCAGGGCTAATATCGCGAGTAATGACGCCGATATAACCGCGCTCAATGGGAATGTTATTAATGAGGTTGGGCAAAAGCGTTTCGATGGTCGTCGTGGGAATGGCAAAGCCGATGCCCGAGAACGTTTTGTTTTGGCGCTGTGAGATGATGGCGGTATTGAGCCCGACCATTTCGCCGTTTTGGTTAATTAACGGACCCCCAGAGTTTCCTTGATTGATCGCCGCGTCGGTTTGAATAAAGTCTTCGTAGTCATAGAGGCCAAGGCCATGACGATTTTTTGCGGAGACGATCCCGGCGGTGACGGTAATGCCCACATCAAAGGGGTTACCGATCGCGATGACAGGATCTCCTACTTGAAGTGACTGGTTATTTTTGATGGCGATGGTGGGTAAGTCATCCGCGGGGATGGAAAGCATGGCGAGATCGGACTCCGGGTCGGTGCTCACAATACTGGCCTCATAGCGTTTATTATTGGCTAAGCGGATGATGATGGTATTTAAGGGCGCAATGACGTGATAGTTGGTGAGAATTTTCCCATCTTTACGAACAATGACCCCCGAGCCCACGGCACTGAAGGTTTCTTCAGGTAAGCTATTCCACGATGAGTTGATACTATCGAGGTGTTGCCCTGGGTGATTCTGGTGAGTGAGCACGGTGACCACGGAGGGGGAAGCGAGTTGAGCCGCTTTAGCTAAATTCGACGTCCCGGCGGTAGGGTCCGCGGAAAAACCATGTTGCCAAATAAAGGCAATCGCAAGCGCAATCGTAACGGCTTGTGCCAGAATAAGCCAAAGTCTAACGATGACTTTAGAAAACATAATGGTGTAATGATTGAGGAAAAGTGATGTTGCTCAGTAGTTTAACGGAATATTTAAATCAATATTTAGAAATACAGGCGTATAAAGATTGGTCCCCTAATGGTTTACAAGTGGAAGGTAAGCCCGATGTGTTTCGTGTGATGACGGGGGTGACGGCGAGTCAGCGCTTTATTGACACGGCCATTGAGCGCGGAGCCGATGCGGTATTGGTGCATCATGGGTGGTTCTGGAAAGGGGAACCGAGCACGATTGTGGGGATTAAAAAGCGTCGCATTCAGGCGTTATTAACCCATGACGTGTCGTTACTGGCGTACCATTTGCCGCTCGACGCGAACACGGAGGTTGGCAACAATGTGATGTTAGCCAAAGCGCTCGGCTTAAAAGTGGTAGAGCGCCAAGGGGACATGGGACTCTTAAATATTTGTGAGCCCAACAATGGGGAAATCCAGACCGACGTCTTTTTACTTCAACTCGAGCAAACGCTTGCTCGTAAGCCCTTGACGGTGGGTGAAAAGCCCTCGGTGTTGCGTCGTATTGGGCTCTGTAGTGGGGCGGCGCAAGATTTAATTACGCAAGCGGCTCAAGCCCAGTGTGATGCTTATATTTCAGGGGAAATCAGCGAGCGCACGACCCACGAAGCGCGCGAGTTAGGGATTTTCTATATTTCTGCGGGTCACCATGCGACGGAGCGCTATGGGATTCAAGCCTTAGGGGAACTTTTGAAGAAGCAGTTCCCTGAAATTGAGGTGGAGTATATTGAAGACGAGAACCCCGTATAGTCCAAGCTAGTGAAAATCATAAGCTTGCATGGGCTGACTTTATTATGTTATCTTGTTAAAATTTACATTCTTCACGTCACGTCTGTGACGTTAATGGTGTTTGAGGAAACTTATTTATGATGCTGCTTTATTCGGGCATGACGTGTCCGTTCTCTCACAGCTGTCGCTTCGTTTTACATGAGAAGGGCGTTGATTTTGAGGTTGAAGATGTTGACATGTTCAAACCTCAGGATTTGACGAGCTTGAATCCGTATGACGAAGTGCCGATTTTACATGAGCGTGAGTTAGTGCTGTATCAAGCTGACGTGATCAATACTTACATTGATGAACGTTATCCGCATCCACAGTTACTTCCGCCCGATCCGCAACGTCGTGCTCGTGCGCGTTTGTATTCGTACATTTTCAATCGTGAAATTTTCCCGTACGTTCGTTACTTAGAACGTCGCAAAGCCAATCCTGAGCATCAAGAAGTGGCTCGTCAGCGTTTACGTGATCAGTTAACGACGTTAGGGATGCGCTTGGGCGAGAACAAGTACATTATGGGTGAAGACTTGACGTTATTAGACATGTCGTTAGCGCCGGTGTTATGGCGTTTAGACATCTATGGTATTGAATTACCGAAGTCGGCCGCGCCTTTAATGGTGTATGCTGAACGTATGTTCTCGCGTCCGTCCTTTATCGATTCGATGACGGCGGCGGAACGTGTGATGCGTCGCTAATTGACCTAGCGTCTTATGTAAGTAAGCGTTGAAAGCCGACGTCATGAGTAGACCTCTATCGTCGGCTTTTTTATTGGAATTTTTAAGGGAATAAGATGGTGTCCATGCCTGGGAGCAATCCTCCATCGATGAAGTCGTACTTGATTGAAGCGGTCTTATCGTACTGTCGCGACTATGGTTTTACGCCGTATTTAGTGGTGAAGGTTGATGAGGCTTGTAAAGTTCCGATGGAATACGTTCGTCAAGGGACGATTGTCTTTGACGTGAGTGATGAAGCGGTTCATAACTTTTCGTTGAGCCAGGACGAGTTATCGTTTCAAGCGCGTTTTGGTGAAGACAATGCCATTTTTACGGTCGAAGTTCCGATGGCCCGTGTGTTTGCGGTGACTCCATTAGAACATCAGGAATTGTCGCTTCAATTTGAGGTGACAGCCTCACCGGTTACGCAAAAATCGGAGGCTCAACCCGAGGAAACGCGTCGTCCCAAGCGTTTGAAATAGTCGCTTGATTTTTAACGTTATTTGGGTATAATCGAGAATCCAATGCCTCTTTAGCTCAGTTGGTAGAGCAACCGCCTTGTAAGCGGTAGGTCGTCTGTTCGAGTCAGTCAAGGGGCACCAGTTACCTAAACCCACACTGTTGAATAACCGTGTGGGTTTTGTGTTTTTAGGGCCGTTTGTCA
>CAMYAA010000001.1 GCA_947253615.1 uncultured Sutterellaceae bacterium | reverse complement strand
CTACACACTGCATATCGTCGGCAGCGTCAGATGTGTATAAGAGACAGATTGAGGGTTTCGAGTTCGTAGGCTTTATCCTCGTCATCGTCGAACTTGCTCTGGAATAAGAGCGCTTCTAAGTCGTAGTCAAAGACTTGGCCCTTTTGATCCGCTACGCGTAAGAACGCCGCATAGATCTTATCCATGTCGTAGGAGCCCGCGTTGTAGCCCATCTTTTCCAAACAGGCACGAATCATATGGCGGCCCGAGCGTGCCGTCATACGCATCGTATTGTCCGTAAAGCCCACGCTCTCGGGGGTTAAGATTTCGTAGGTCGCACGATTCTTTAAAACCCCATCTTGGTGAATGCCAGAGCTGTGTGCAAAGGCGTTCGAGCCCACAATGGCTTTGTGAGATGGCACGGGTTCATTGCAGAGTTTGGCCACTAAGGCCGAGGTGCGTGCAATACGGTCATGCACGATATTGGTCTTGAGCCCTTGGAAGTAGGCTTGGCGTAAACGCAGCGTCGTCACCACTTCTTCTAAGGAGCAGTTCCCAGCGCGTTCCCCTAAGCCGTTCATACAGCATTCGATTTGGCGAGCCCCGGCGTTTAAGGCCGAGAGGGAGTTGGCCGTGGCCATTCCCAGGTCATTGTGGCAGTGCACGGATAAACGGGCCTGATCAATATTGGGCACGCGATTCATGATCTGCGAGACGATATTGGAGAATTCCGCGGGAAGCGTATAACCCACCGTATCGGGAATATTAATCGTGGTGGCCCCCGCCTTAATGGCCGCTTCGACCATACGACACAAATCATCAATGGGGGTGCGACCCGCATCCTCACAACTAAATTCCACATCGTCGGTGAATTGGCGAGCGTAACGAATGGCATCCACGCCCATGGTTAAGATGGACTCGAAGGGTTTGCTCAGTTTGTCACGTACGTGAATTTCGCTCGTGGCAATAAACGTATGAATACGGAAATGCTCTGCGGCTTTGAGACTTTGTGCACACGCATCAATGTCTTTTTTGAGGGCACGTGAGAGCCCACACGGAATGGCACGCGTTAATTCACTCGCAATTAAACGCACACTTTCAAAGTCCCCTTCGCTCGAGACGGGAAAGCCCGTTTCAATCACATCCACGCCTAAATCTTCTAAGGCGAGGGCGATCTGAAGCTTTTGCTTGGAAGACAAACTTTGCGGAAGGGCTTGTTCCCCATCGCGCAGGGTGGTATCGAAAATTACGACATGATCAGGGTCGAAATGTGCCATGCTCAGATCCTTTCCTTTTCGGGGTTTAATGGTCAGTTTCAAAACACAGTGTTTTTGCAGAAGGTTTTGAAGATGGTTGGGCTCCGAAAACGGGGTGCTCTCGAGGGGAAGGTTTACTCAATTCGGGTTTCGCAATAGTTTTTGGTCTTGCTTGGGCTTGAAACCTGAATTTCCTCGTGAAATACGCCGTTTTCCTAGGAGGTTTAGGAATACTTTAGCGTTTTGACAAAAACCATGTTTTTGCAAAAAGTGGGAAAAATGCGAAAAAACACAACGAAAGTTGGGAGTTTGGAGTTAAGGCAAGAGGACTAAGGTGAATGTAGTAAGAGAGGTTCCTCAGTTTTTGCAAAAAACACAAATTTCACAAAAAGAGCCTAATGCGATTAAGGGGAAAGAAAACCGGTGAAATAGCGCGTCAACGCGTGAAAATTCTCGGTGAAGGGCGCGTGATGAGACGGAAAGCGGGGAGCCGAAAGCGAGGAGACGAAGGCCCCGAATGTGAAAAAAAGCCGTTTGCGATTTTTGCAATTCCGACTTTTTTGATAAAGTTTAGGTTTTCCTTCTAGGGAGTATATCCAAGGGTCCTGCCCTTGCGGTATCCTATAGAGATTCTTGAAAGCAGCACACTCGGAGTTTTTTGGGCTCGGAGTCAGGGGCTCAACACAAACGCTTAAGGCGCCGTCTTGCGGTGGCGTTCTGAGGGTTTGAGTGGAGCGTAAGTGCGTCTTTTCTTTTTCCTAAAATTGAGCGCGAGTGGAAGTTTATTCCTACGAAATATGAAGATTTTAGTTGCCGTTAAACGTGTGGTGGATGCCAAGATTAAAGTGCGTCCTTTACCCGATGGTTCGGGCGTTGATACTCACATGGCCAAGATGGCCATCAATCCCTTTGATGAAATCGCGGTTGAAAAGGCCGTCAAACTTAGTGAAGACGGTTTAGCCGACGAAGTGGTGGCCGTGACGATTGGTCCAGAAAAGGCGGTGGACACGCTTCGCGTGGCCATGGCCATTGGGGCGGATCGTGCGATTCATGTATTAACTGAAGAAACGCTTGAACCCTTAGCGGTGAGCAAGGTCTTAAAGGCGGTGGTGGAGAAAGAATCGCCCGACATGATTTTCTTAGGTAAGCAAGCCGTTGACGATGACGCGGGTCAAGTCGGTCCGATGCTCTCGGCCTTATTAAAGGCTCCATTAGGCGTGGCGATTTCGGACGTGAAGCCTATGGGTGACAAGGTCGAAGTTGTTCGTGAAACGGACTTGGGTCAGATGACCTTGACGATGAAGCTCCCGGCGATTATCACCTCGGACTTACGTTTGGCGCAGCCCCGCTACGTGACCTTACCCTTGATGGCCAAGGCCCGTAAGAAGCCCGTCGACACGATGGCGTTAGCCGATTTAGGGTTAGATACCGCCTCGCGCGTGAAGACCTTAAAGGTGGAATTGCCTGCCGCTAAAGAACGTGGTGTGATGGTCAATTCCGTGGATGAATTGGTTCAAGCGTTAAAAGCGCGTCACGTGCTCTAAGGGGGAAAATCATGACCGTATTATTAGTGGCCGATCATGATGGCCGTCATTTAAAAGACACCACGGCGCGTGCCTTAACTGCCGCGTTGGCGATGGACAGCACCGTGGATATTTTGGTCGCGGGTAACGACTGTGAAGGCGTGGTTCGTGAAGCTGCGGAACTTCAAGGCGTTCGTCGCGTCCGTTTGGCGCAAAGCCCAGCGTTAGCCCAAGAACTCGCGGAAACGTTAAGTTTGACCGTGGCGGATTTAGCCTCGGACTATTCGCATATTCTTTTTGTCTCGAACGCGCTCGGGAAGGCAACGATGCCTCGCGTCGCCGCGATTTTAGACGTCTCGCCCGTGTCGGACATTCAAGCGGTTGTCAATGCCAAGACCTTTGTGCGTGGCATTTATGCCGGGACGCTCTTAGCGACGGTAGAAGTGACGGATCCGACGGTGGTCGCGACGGTTCGTTCCACGTCGTTTGTTGCGCATGAAAAGGGCGGTCAAGCCCCGGTGGAAACGGCGCCTGCCGCCAACGCGTTTGAAGGGACGAGTTTTGTTGCCTTTAATGAAGCGCAGACGGATCGTCCGGAATTGGTCTCGGCCCGTATTGTGGTGGCTGGGGGTCGTGGCTTACATGACGAAGCCGGCTTTAAGGCTTTAGAAGGCTTGGCGGATCAATTAGGGGCGGCCATTGGGGCGACCCGAACGGCGGTTGATATGGGCTTGTGCCCGAACGACTGGCAGGTCGGTCAGACTGGGAAGATGATTGCTCCCGAACTTTATTTGGGCTTTGGGATCTCCGGGGCCATTCAGCACACGGCCGGGATTAAGGACGCCAAGATTGTGGTGGCCGTCAATAACGATCCGGAAGAACCGATTTTTGAAGTGGCTGATTTTGGTTTAGTCGCGGATGGGGTGGAAACCATCGAAGCGTTAAAGGCCAAACTTCGCTAATTTCTTTGAAAAAATTGCACCCAGAAACTTGATAAGTGAGTAAGGGTTCGATAAAATAGCGTGCTTTGTTGGGCGTAGCGTGGCTAAGCTCAACAAAGACAAGAATTCTCGGGATTTTATCGGGGCTTCGGCTCTAAGAATCCTTTGTTTAAACGACCAAAGTTAAAGAGGTAAACTCATGGTTATTATTCGTTTGGCCCGTGGTGGCTCCAAGAAGCGTCCGTTCTACTCCATCAACGTTTGCGACAGCCGTTGCCGTCGTGATGGTCGCTTCATCGAACGCGTTGGCTACTACAACCCGATGGCTTCGGGTCAGGCCGTTATGCTTCAGTTGAACGAAGAACGTTTAGCTTACTGGCAGAGCCAGGGTGCTCAGCTCTCCGAAACGGTTGCCCGTCTCGTGAAGGTGAACAAGAAGGCCTAATCGCTTTAAAACCAAGTCAAAGCTTTGGGGATTGACTTAAAACGAAAACCCCAAAAACCCCGTACCCCTCAAGTGCGGGCTCTTTGAAAAAATCACGTGCCTCTCGTGTCTAGCACATCGGTTGGTTTTTTCATCTGACAGAGCTCGGTATCTACACGTTGAGTTGGCAGTGCGGGGTTTTTTAATGTCTGGAATTTTTGAACGAAACATGAAAAACAATACGACAGTGGTGGAATTGGGCCGCACGGCCGGCGCCTATGGTGTGCGCGGTTGGATTCGTGTCGTGCCGATTGACTCGGGGGAAGTCCTTTTGAAGGTGAAGTCCTGGGTCTATACGGGGATGGACGGTCAGACGCGTGACGTGAAAGTGTTAGCGGCTCGTCGTCATGGCGACATCATTGTGGCGCAATTCGAAGGCGTCGAACAAAAAGAAGATGCGGATCAATTACGTGGTCAAGTGGGTGTGGAACGTGCCCTTTTCCCGAAGACGGCCAAGGACGAAGTCTGGGCCGTGGACGTGATTGGTTGTGAAGTGAAAAATCCAGCGGGGGTGCTCTTAGGGGAAGTGGAAGCCATTGGTAACAATGGGGTTCAGGACTTATTGAACATTCGTTGGACGACCCCTGAGGGGAAGACGGCCCGCTTTATGATTCCGATGGTAAAAGATGTGTATTTATTAGACATTGACGTCGAGAACAAAGTGGTGACGGTCGATTTTGAAGCGGACTGGCGATAATCATGCGATTTGATGTCATCACGCTTTTCCCGGAAATTTTCGCCTCGATTACGGAGTATGGCATCACGGCGCGTGCCAAAGATCGTGGGTTGTGGGAGATTCATTTTTGGAATCCTCGTGACAAGACGGAGGACTTACATCGCACCGTGGACGATCGTCCCTTTGGGGGCGGTCCCGGCATGGTGATGATGGCCGAGCCGTTGGCCCAAACGATTGAGTCCATTCGTGAAGCGGGCAATCACGGGCGTGTGATTTCCTTTGCTCCGAGTGGTGAGCGTGTCACGGACGGGAAGGTTCGTGAGTGGGTTCATCAAGGCGAGGATCTCATTTTGATTTGTGGGCGTTATGAAGGGATCGATCAGCGATTCTTAGACACCTATGTCGATGAGATTATTAGCATTGGGGACTTTGTGTTAAGTGGTGGGGAGCTTCCCGCTTGTGTGGTGATGGATGCGATTGTGCGTCAATTACCCGGGGCCATTAAGCAACTCTCCACCGAGGACGAAAGCTTCGCGACGTGGTTACTCGATGCGCCGCACTATACGCGTCCTGAGGTTTGGCGTGATCAAGCGGTGCCTGAAGTGTTGATGAGCGGGCATCATTTAAACATTGAACGTTGGCGACGTGAACAAAGTTTGCGTTTGACGTTGAAAACTCGTCCAGATTTGCTTAAAATTGCGGATTCTTCAGGGAAACTTTCTAAAGCGGATATTCGCTTTTTAAAGGGGCTTGATCCCGAAGAGCTTTATAAACATTGATTTTTAAAATATCCATCCTCTCTGCTTTGATGCACTTCAAGCCTGCATGAATACTGAAAAGATTGGGCATGACGATGGTACGGAGTAAAAAATGGATCTCATCCAGATTCTTGAACAGGAAGAAATGGCTCGCCTCTCCGAAGGTAAGAGCATTCCCGAATTCCGCGCTGGTGATACGGTTGTTGTGAACGTCAACGTTGTTGAAGGTTCCCGCAAGCGTGTTCAGGCTTTCGAAGGTGTTGTTATCTCCCGTCGTAACCGCGGTCTCAATTCCTCGTTCATCGTTCGTAAGATTTCGAGTGGCGAAGGCGTGGAACGTACGTTCCAGCTCTACTCCCCGATGATTGCTTCGATCGAAGTGAAGCGCTTTGGTGACGTTCGTCGTTCCAAGCTCTACTACCTTCGTAATCGTTCTGGCAAGGCTGCCCGTATTAAGGAACGCCTCGTTCGCAAGGACAAGTAATCGATCAACGATTGTTGAGAGAATACGAACCCCAAGTTGGTTAACCCCACTTGGGGTTTTTTCTTTTTGTGCTCGTTTGAAGTGGTGTCGATTTTTTTAAATTCATCAGGGGGAAATAGACGAATTCTCCGATGAGATTCGTTAAAATCCTCGTTCGTTAGAGAAGCGCTCGAGCTCACCAAAGCTCGCGCTTTTCTTTTTTTGCCAAATAAGCTCTAAGGATTGAGTATGCTGACCAATGAAGTTGTATTGGCCATTATTTTGTTATTAGCGTTGAGTTTAGGGCGTGTAAATGTGATCGTGGCTTTGATTATTTCGGCCATGTTCGCGGGGCTCTGGAGCGGGCTAGGGTGGAACAAAACGGTAGAGACCTTTACCGGGGGTTTGGGCGGTGGCGCAAGCGTTGCCATGAACTATGCCGTTCTCGGGGCCTTTGCGGTAGCGATTGCCCCGGGGATTACCGAACTCTTGGCCTATAAAGTCATTAGTCTCATGGGTGCGACGCCCACCTTACGCACGATCAATCGCTTTAAGTATGTGCTTTTAGCGATTTTATTGGCGTTTTCGATTTCCTCGCAAAACTTAATTCCGGTGCACATTGCGTTTATTCCGATCATTGTGCCGCCGCTCTTAGGGATTTTTAACAAGATGCAGTTGGACCGTCGTGCGGTGGCCTGTGTCTTGACCTTTGGGTTGACGGCGACGTATATGATTTTGCCGGTGGGCTTTGGGAAGATCTTTATCGAGAACATTCTCGTGAAGAACATTAATGAAGCTGGGGCGGCGTACAACTTTCATATCACGGTCGGGGATATTTCGCTTGCGATGTTAATTCCCGTTTTAGGGATGGTGTTGGGCTTAGCCTTTGCGGTCTTTGTGAGCTATCGCAAACCACGTCAGTATGTGGAATTGGATCATGAACCTGACAGTTCGGCCTTAGAAGCGCGAATTGCACAGATTAAGTCCAAGCAGATTTGGTCGGCGGTGATTGCGGTTTTTGCGACCTTTGGCATTCAATTGTTTACCAACTCGACCATTATTGGTGGGGTGGTGGGCCTCTTTATTTTCTGGTGTGGCGGGGTCTTTAAACTCGCGGAAAGCACGGACATTTTCCAACGTGGTTTACGTTTAATGGCCATGATTGGGTTTGTGATGATTGCGGCTTCGGGCTTTGCGGCGGTGATTAATGAAACGGGTGGGGTGCATACGCTCGTTCAGAACTTTAGTGAAGTCATTGGCACCTCGCATCGTGCGTTAGCGGCCTTAGTGATGTTAGTGATCGGGCTCTTTATCACGATGGGGATTGGTTCGAGCTTCTCGACGGTTCCGATTATTGCCTCGATTTACATTCCGATTTGCGTGACCTTTGGTTTTTCGCCCTTGGCCACGTGTGCCATTGTTGGCGTCTCGGCAGCGTTAGGGGACGCGGGTTCGCCAGCGTCGGATTCGACCTTAGGGCCAACCTCGGGGTTGAACTTGGACGAAAAGCATGATCATATTTGGGACTCGGTGATTCCGACGTTCTTGCACTTTAATATCCCGCTCTTGGCAGCGGGTTGGGTAGCGGCGATGGTGCTTTAAGCGTCACGCTTACCTAACGCAGAAACCCCGCCAGCTGATCGCCTCGTTTGAAGAGGAGAAAAGGCACCAACGGCGGGGTTTGGTTTTACGCCATAAAAAACGTTCGTTACCATGACGATAACGAACGTCGTGAAGAGACAATGAGACGTAAGACTACTTATTCATGCGTTCAAAACGTTCCAATTGCTCGTCGCCTCGACGTTTGATGTTTTCGAGGGCTTGCTTCGCAGATTGCTGGCCGGACCAAACCTTTTCCAACTCTTCATCCGAAATCAAACGAATCGCTGGTAAGTTGCCCAAGCGAATGCCGCGCGTTTTATCCGTGGTCTTCATCATCTGATTGACCGGCACTGCAGCGCCTGGATTCTTCTCGTAGTAACCACTTTCACGCGTGAGTTCATAGGCTTTCTTCGTAATGGGCAAGTAGCCAGTACGCATATGGTTGGAAGCCTGAACCTTCGGATCGGACAAGAAGTTAAAGAAGTCAGCGACACAAGCATTTTCAGCTTTTGATTTCCCCGCTAGCGCCCAGAGAGACGCACCGCCGATCGCCGTATTTTGCGGCGCATTGGGTACGTCCGCATAGTACGGTAAGGGCAAGGTAGCGTATTCAAACTTGGCGTTACGACGAATATTCGAAAGCAGCCCCGAAGAGCCAAAGATCACCGCGCATTCGCCACTATAGAAGGCTGGACCCGCACTACTACCGCGGCCCTTATACACAAACAAACCTTCTTTGGCCATCTTTTCAAGATTGCCCATGTGGCGTTGGAAAATAGGATCGGTGAGATTGAGACGTGCGTCTAACCCACCAAAACCATTCTTCTTCGAGGCATACGTGTGGTTATGCCAGAGCGAAAAACTTTCCAACTGCGTCCAGGAAACCCAGCTCGAGGTTATCGGACAAGCTACCCCAGCTTTCTTTAAAGCCTTGGTAGCGGCGACGACTTGAGCCCAGGTCTTCGGTAATTGATCTTTGTCCGTGGGCAGTCCCGCTTTTTTGAAAAGATCTAAGTTGACGTACATCACTGTCGTGGACGAGTTGAATGGGAAACTCACCATCGAACCGTCAGACTTGGAGTAGTACGCATACACCGCAGGAATGTAGCTATGCGGATCGAATTTGTAGCCAGCACTTTCCATGAGCTTGGCAACCGGGATAATGGCCCCGTTGCTATGCATCATGGTTGCCGTGCCGACTTCGTAGACTTGGAGGATGTTCGGACCTTTGTTGGCGCGTTGCGCGGCAATCCCGGTCGTCATGGTTTGATCGTACGTTCCTTTGAACGTCGAGGTGAGGTGGCATTTCGGGTTTTTCTCATTGAACTCTTTGGTGAGGTCATTAACCCAGTCGCCTAAGGTGTTGCTCATGGCATGCCAGAACGTAATTTCAGTGGGCTGCGCATGAGCATAGGTTGAGACACAAAGCGAGGCCGCAATAAGGCTCGCTACGAGTGTTTTGTTGCTCATATAAGTCTCCTTGAGCAAGGCGTTCTCACTTGGCGCCAGCGGCAATGATTCCACGAATCACCCCAGTGACACTTCCATATAGGAGGGAGAACATTCTCCTGACCTCTCAAGCCTTAAGCAAGTCTTAAGTTGTCGAGTGCAAGAATACAGGCCCAGATAAAAGTTTGTCTATTTGCCAATGGGGAAAATTTTTTAGGGACTTATTATGAGTTTCCCTATTTGCGTTATCGCTTATATGCGCCTCTATCAGAGGCGATTCAAGGAGTTGGTGAGTTTTTTGTCTCTAAATTACCTGTGACTGTTTGTAAAAACACAAGGACTCGAACGGGATCTTTTTGTTTTGTTTTAGAGTTTTTTGCTGTTGTTAAGGTCAAACAAAATGAAGGAAGGGAACGATCGATTTTGAAGTGATTTTGAGCCCAAGCTGATCAGTCGTTATTCACCATGCGATCAACAAAAAAGCTCAACAAAACCGAGTCTTGTTGAGCCTTGAATGAAGACAATCCGTGGAGATTATTCTTCGTTATTGTCCCCGTCTTTTTGACGACGATTGCTACCGGCGACCATGTCAAAGCGGAAGAAGCGACATTCGAGCGGACCGTTAAAGAGCACGGTCTTACGCGTAGCCTTCAAACGCATTTGCGACGGTAACGTACGGTCGGAGGTCAGCATCCAAGCCGTCCAGCCCGCGTAATTGGCCTTCAAATGGTCTGCAAAAACCTTCATCATGCCCGCAATCGGCGCGCTCTTCGGATTACTCTGTTCACCATAAGGAGGATTGGCGATTAAAACGCCATTTTCCATCCCTTCCCCCGGGAGTACTTCACGGGCGTCAGCCGTCTTTAACACTAAACGACCGTCATCCATCATGTCGGTTAAGCCAGCGCGTTGAGCGTTTTCATAGGCCTTATCCACCACAATCGAGGAAATGTCCGAGGCTTGAATTTTTACTTTCACATGACGATTGACTAAAGCCATCGCGTCTTGACGCATTTCTTCGAACTCTTCACGATCAAAGCCTTCTAATTTCTGGAAGGCAAAGTCACGATAAAGCCCAGGGGCTTGATTCATGGCCATTAACGCGGCTTCAATTGCAATCGTGCCCGACCCGCAGAACGGATCGACTAAGGGCTGCTCCGGCGTCCAGCCCGAGAGCTTTAATAAGCCTGCGGCTAAATGTTCCTTCAACGGCGCTTCACCGTGGGAGAGACGCCAGCCACGCTTGAAGAGCGCTTCATCGACTAAGTCGATATAAAACGTGCACGTGTCGTACGTTAAGAACGTCACGATACGCACATCAGGATGGTGACGTGCTACGTCAGGACGACGCCCCGATAAGTCACGGAAACGGTCACAAATACCGTCTTTGATACGTAACGTCGCAAAGTCAATCGACTCTAACGGACAACGCTGAGCATTGGCAGAAATACGAATCGTATAGTCCACCGAGAAGTAATCTTCCCAACGGGTCTTCGTGGCTAAGTCATAAATGTCACGAGTATCCCAATACGAGGCGTGATTGACTTCCATGAGCACGCGACTCGCTAAACGAGACCATAAACACAAAGACATTGCTGCCGTGTTCGAGCCTTTGAAAGCAACACCGCCTTTGCTCACGCGAAGGGATTCACCCCCGACTTGCGTGATTTCTTCGGCTAAAAGGTTTTCCAATCCAAAGGGACATACCGCATAAAAGTTTTTCTGGGCCATAAATGTTTTCTTGTATAACGTCTAAAAGTGTGATTATTCTCGACCTTCGCCATGGCCAAGAACAATGTATTTTTGACTCGTCAATCCCAATAATCCAACGGGACCGCGAGCATGAATTTTATCGGTGGAGATGCCAATTTCAGCGCCTAAACCATATTCAAAACCGTCGGAAAAACGGGTGGAGGCATTGAGCATCACCGAGCTCGAATCGACTTCACGTAAGAAGCGATCCGCCGCTAAGGTATTCGTGGTCAAAATTGCATCGGTATGATGCGAGCCGTGTTCGTTGATAAACGAAATGGCTTCGTCGAGATTATTGACGACACGAATCGAAATGATGGGGGCATTGTACTCGGTATCCCAGTCTTCAGGGGTCGCATCCAGGGCACTGTAACCATTTTCTTCGACAATTCGACGACAAAGCGCATCACAACGCATTTCAACATGCTTGTCGTAGAAGATACGCGCCATTTCCGGCAAGAACTTGAACACAATGTCTTTGTGAATTAAAAGCGTTTCAGTGGTGTTGCACGGCGAATAGCGTTGCGTCTTGGCGTTGTCCGTCACCTTTAAGGCCATCGGGACATCGGCATCCTTGTCGACGTACGTATGACAAATCCCATCCAAGTGCTTGATCATCGGGACCGTGGCTTCTTCGTTTAAGCGAGCCACTAAGCTCTTCCCACCACGAGGAATTAACACGTCCACAAATTGGCGTGCACGAATTAACGCGCCCACCAAATCGCGATCGGGCTGATCGATAAATTGCACCGCATCCGTGGGCAAGCCCGCGCTCTTTAACGCCTGCGCAATTAACGTCATTAAGGTAGAGTTCGTCAAAATAGCTTCACTGCCACCGCGCAAAATCATCGCGTTCCCAGACTTAATCGCTAAGGCCGAGGCATCAATCGTGACGTTCGGGCGCGATTCGTAAATCATCGCAATAACGCCCAAGGGCACACGCATATGACCGACAAAAATCCCCGAGGGACGCTGACGCACGTCGGTCACTTCACCAATGGGATCTTCAAGCGCCATGATCTGCTTGACCCCTTCAACCATCGAGCTATAAACCTTGGGCGTGAGGGTTAAACGATCAATAAAGGCTTGATCACGACCTAAGTCCTGCGCCTTTTTGACGTCTTGAGCATTGGCCTTCGTGACCTCGTCTTGGTGTTCAACCAAGAGTTGCGCTAAATGCGCTAACAAGTCATTTTTTTGCTTAGCGCTAATTTTGGCCATCACATAAGAGGCCTGACGGGCTTTTTTGCCCATCGCATTGATGATATCAGTGGGTGTCATGACGGTATCCTTGTTTTCGGTTTAAGCGCTCAATCCTTGAGCTCGCCATACGTGGTTATTTCGCTAAAAAGAGCACTACGCTCTTTAATTCAATCCACGGGTCCGAATCGCGAGTCGGAACGGTTAAACCTTTTGAAAGCTTGTCAATTTCAGCGCAGACAATAAGCGCGTTTTTTAATTTATTTAACGTGAGTCGACGACAGGCTTGTTTCATCGCGGGCGTAGCAAACACCCCTTGGGTGTAGCTCTTGCCTTGGTCAAAAGCGGTGCGAAGCTTGATCATCGAGCGAATTTCGTTCGAGAGCATGGACAAAATGAGGGGAAGCGCTTCATCTTGCGCGGCTAACCCATCAATCACGCGTAAAACGCGATCGGGTTGCCCCAATTCCATGCATTCAAAAAGTGACGTCAAATCAAAGCGCGAGCTACTCACCACGGCTTTGTAAATATCATCGCGACTCAATTCACCTTTGGGCGCAATGAGCGCGAGCTTTTCCACTTCTTGAGCGGCCGCAAATAAGTTCCCTTCAACGAGTTCGGTAAAGTATTCGAGCGCTTCGGGCGTGGCCGATTGACCATTGCGTCCAAGACGTTCGTTGAGCCATTGCGGTAAGTGTTTGCGATCCACACCATTGCATTCGAGCGTGACGCAGTTCTTCACTAAGTTTTGCCACCAGGCCGCTTTGGCGTCGCGCCAATCCGGTTGTGGGAAGTAAAAGACGATGGATACGCCGTCGTAAGGGCGTTCGAACAGCTTTTCAAATACCGCTTCGGCGCTCTTTCCAGGCTTACCGTTAGGGACGTGGACTTCAATGATTTTGTTGTCGCTAAACATCCCAATGTCAGCGGCAGCCATCGTGAGGGTCGTCCAGTCAGAGCGACCATTCATTTCCATCACTTGGCGATCATTAAAGCCAGCTTAGCGCAACATTTTGCGTAAAGCGTCGCCCGTTTCCACCATTAAAAAGCCTTCGGAGCCGGTCACTAACCAGTAGGGCGCAGGTGCACCTTGATTGAGATTCTCTTTAAAGGCTTTAGCGACTTGTGAACAGGGATAGCTTTTCATGGCGAAAGGTTGGCAGAAGTTTAAAAATGAACGCCCCCACTAACGGGTGAGCTAGAGGAGGGCGTGCTTACAAAATCGTGGAGTGTCGCCAGACTTAGAGCGTGGCTTTGCGTGGTTTTACAGCGCCCAACACAGAGATCAATTGCTCAACTAAGTCAAACGTCATGTCACGATAAAGCGTCGCTTCTTCCGTTTCCTGAGAAAGGTAGTTACGTTCCGAATAACTAATGTCTCGAATGGTCGAGAGGCGCGTCGTCGGCAAGTATTCATAGCCATCAGGCGCGGTTAATCGGAAGGAAATACTCATCGTTAAACGGTATTCACGCACACGACCGGCGTCATTAAAGGTGAGTACGTCACGATTACGATTTTCAGAGACCAACTGGAGGATGGCCTCAGCTTCATCACGCTGGTCCACAATCTTCAAGTGGGTTTCGGCCTTTAAACGGCGTTCTAACCAAGTTGAAAATGGGGTGTTGGGCGTTATTTGCAAATACAACGTATTGAAAGGCACGTTAAAGGTGCCGCGCAAATGAAAGCCACAGCCAGAGAGAGCATATGTACTCGCAAGCGCTAAGCTCGCACACAGAAGTTTGCGACGTGTGGTCACGGGGAGTCCTTCTTATGGAAATCAACTTATAACTTAAAGCCAATAATAAGGAATGAAGCTTTACTTTGTAGAGGCATCTCAGCACGTCGAGTTTACCAGATTGTAGGGGTTTATGCCTTTTCTATTCGAGTAAGGATATCATCTCGACTATGTTAATTATTATGCGGATGGTTGAAGAGATTTTGTTATTATTCAGATAATAGGAAGTCTTGAATAAGCATCCAAGACTTCCTTGTTGAGAATATGTTAATTAGTAAACTATTTGTTGGAACATCAGCTAATTTTTCTAATTATTTAGTGGGGTGCTTTTTTAGATATTCGTTTGCAAGATTTTCTGCGCTTTTCTTTATAATAGATGGATACTCATTGGGTGAAGGAACGAACGGAGAATTGCTGTCATCTACATTGTAAAGATATTTCATAATATCTACTGGTGAAGCGAAAGCCACTACTAAAGATAATGGTACTCCAATGTTGGCTCGAAAATCTATACCGCCTAACTGGAAACTATTTTCATTTTTAGCATTCATAATAAATTGTATTGTGAGCTTGCTTTCGGCAGTGTCAATAATTTCGTTTAAAGATTTACTTAGATAATCTTTAAACTCTTGGTTATATAAATTTTTAGGTACTTTCGTAGCCACTTCTTTAATTGCATTGTCGATTAGAGAATTGGCTTTTTTACTGTCTACCGAAAATTCCTTAGCAGTGCAAGTAAATTCAACAAATCTAACTCCCTTTTTTGTCTCTTTTTCTTCCCATTCTTGATTTTCACAAGGTAGAGCAGATAAAGCTTTTCCAATGACTACGGTGTTATCGAGATCGAGAACGCCGTTTTTAACTGTGTCGACGGCATCCGAATCACAACCAGTCAGTAACGTTGTCATGATTAAGGTGACGAATAATGTTTTTTCATTTAATACCTCATGTCTGTAATAAAGATATATAACGACGCCCATTTTTAATATTTTTGGATAGCCATGAGACTGATTTTAATAGTATAGTTGTCTTTCTTAAATTATCGATAGTACTTAATGGATTGCTATAAAAGTTGAGGATTCTTCCCTCTTTTTAATTCTTAAATAATTTAATTTGTAGGATATTAATTTGGATATTAAGTTTAATATTTAAAATGTTGTTGATACATTTTTTTAAGTAATTAATTGTTGGTTTATTATGAAATGTAAAATATGTTTTGTTCGGCAATGAATCTGCTCTATAGGTTATCTGAAGAATAGGGGGGTATTGTTAAGTATGAAATAAGTTAAATTAAAATTTAGTTTTTTTTATTGGAATAGAAATAACGATGATTACTACCAAATTTATTTGTTAGTATTTTTGATATGTTCGAAGATGAAATATTATTAGAAATTCAAAATTTGCTTGACTCTGACAGAACGGATATTTTCAGTCAAGCATTGAATTTTTTATAGAGTAGTTACTGACGGATTATCTTGACCGCAAGATTTTCTAAAAAAAGAGCGTGCCATTGTCGACACGCTCTTTTTCTCATGAACTCAGGGTTCTAAGCTTAGTTAGCCACAATGTTAACGAGCTTACCCGGAACCACAATCACCTTGCGAACGGTTAAGTCAGCAAAGAAGCGTAAGGCTGCTTCGTTGGCTAAAGCTGTTTCTTGGATGAATTCACGGTTGGCATCAGCCGGGACGGTAATTTCGCCACGTAACTTGCCATTGACCTGAATCATGTACTTGACTTCGTCCGCTTCCATCGCGGCCTCGTCATAGACCGGCCACGGTGCGTCAATCAAGTCGCCACGATTGGCTTCGTAGCCTAAGTCCTTCCACAACTGCGTCGTGATATGGGGAGCAATCGGGTAGAGCGTACGTAAGAGAATCGAGACGGATTCACGTAAAGCAGAATCATCCAACGGCGCCTGAACCTTGAAGCTGTCAATCGTGTTGAACATCTTCATGCAGCTCGAGACGACGGTGTTGTACTGTAAGCGGTCATAGTCAAATTGAGCCGCCTTCAATAACGTGTGAATTTCACGACGTAAGTGCTTGGCTTCACGAGAGAACGTGGATTTGTCAATCGTGCGTAAGCAAGGCGCGTTGGGCACCACTTCACGGTTGGCATAAGCCCAGTTCCAGACGCGACGTAAGAAACGATACGTCCCTTCGGCGCCCGAGTTCGACCAAGCCGCGGATTGATCGGGTGGTCCAGCAAACATCACGAACGCACGAGCCGTGTCAGCACCGTACTTGTTAATGATGTCGCGCGGTTCCACAACGTTGTTCTTCGACTTACTCATCTTTTCGATGCCGCCTAACGTGACGGGCAAGCCGTCCGCCTTGCAGATAGCACCGACCGGACGACCCTTGTCGTCGTACTGAACTTCGACTTCGTCAGGGTAGTACCAAATCTTGCGACCATCCTCACCCATGCGCCAATAGCATTCGGCCATGAGCATCCCTTGCGTGAAGAGATTCTTGAACGGTTCGTCATACTTGACTAAACCAATGTCACGCATGACCTTGGTCCAGAAGCGAGCATAGAGTAAGTGCAACACGGCGTGTTCAATACCACCAATGTATTGATCCATCGGCATCCAGTAGTCGGCACGCTTGTCGACCATGGCGGTGTCGCAGTCCGGCGAGCAATAACGCTGGAAGTACCAGGAGCTGTCCACGAACGTGTCCATCGTGTCGGTTTCACGCTGAGCGTCGCCACCACACTTCGGGCACTTCACGTTCAAGAAGCTTTCGCACTTCGTTAAGGGATTGCCAGAGCCATCAGGAATTAAATCTTCAGGAAGCACCACCGGTAAGTCTTCTTCAGGAACCGGCACAGGACCGCAGCACGGGCAGTTGATCATCGGGATCGGCGTACCCCAATAACGCTGACGGGAAATACCCCAGTCGCGTAAGCGGAACTGAACTTGCTTCGTGCCTAAACCCTTCTTTTCAAGAGCTTCAGCAATCTTTTCAACGGCTTCGGAATGGGTTAACCCATCGAATTCACCCGAGTTCACGAGCGTTAAACGATCGGATTTTTCAGCGTACCATTCTTGCCATTCCTTCGGATTGAAGGCTTCGCCAGCAGCGGCTAAGACTTGAATCTTCGGGAGGTTGTACTTCGTAGCGAATTCAAAGTCACGTTCGTCATGCGACGGAACGGCCATCACCGCCCCTTCGCCGTACGTCATTAAAACGTAGTTGGCGACCCAAACCGGAATTTCCTTACTGGTTAAGGGGTGCTTGACCTTAAAGCCCGTATCCATCCCCTTCTTTTCCATCACAGCCATGTCGGCTTCGGAGACGGAACCCTTGGAGCATTCTTCGATAAAGGCCGCTAATTCAGGATTGTTTTGAGCCATGCGAGCGGCTAACGGATGTTCAGCAGCCACTGCCACATAGGTGGCGCCCATTAACGTATCAACACGCGTCGTGTAGACGCTTAAGCGCTTGGCATTGCCATCGAGTTCGTATTCGAACGCTAAGGTCACCCCTTCGGAACGACCAATCCAGTGTTCTTGCATACGACGAACCTGTTCAGGCCAGCCTTCGAGGGTGGAGATATCGTCCAATAATTCTTGAGCGTATTGCATGATGCCTAAGTAGTAGCCAGGAATTTCACGCTTTTCAACGATCGCACCCGAGCGCCAACCACGGCCATCAATCACCTGTTCGTTAGCTAATACCGTCTTGTCGACCGGGTCCCAGTTGACGATCTGGGTCTTACGATAGGCGACGCCCTTTTCGAGCATCTTTAAGAATAACCATTGGCTCCAACGATAGTATTCAGGCTTGCAGGTAGCGACTTCGCGCGACCAGTCAAAGCCTAAACCCAACGGTTCCATCTGGGCCTTCATGTCAGCAATGTTGGCATAGGTCCATTCAGCGGGAGCGACTTTCTTGGCGATAGCCGCATTTTCTGCGGGAAGGCCGAAGGCGTCCCAGCCCATCGGGGTCATGACGTTATAACCCTTCATACGGTGATAACGGTACATCACGTCGTTCAACGTATAGTTACGAACGTGCCCCATGTGAAGTTTGCCGCTCGGATAAGGGAGCATGGAACAAACATAGAATTTAGGCTTGGGTTTGCCTTGTGCGTCCAAAGCATCTTCAACAGCGCGATATACGTCTTTTTCGCGCCATTGTGCTTGGACTTCGCTTTCCACAGCTTGTGCTGAGTAGGTTTCCTGCATAATGCCTTCCAAAACTTGGTGGTATTAAAAAATTAAACGTAGTTCTTCAAGTATACCCTGTCTAGTAGCTAAAAAGGAGGAAGGTACTTAGGGATTCCTGCTTAGATTGAGGGGGGTAGAACCAAAGTTCAATCCAGGCTTTCTATAATTTGTCGACTATCGATATATGCGACAATGTCGTCTTCCCTATTGTGTTGATGAGTTCAGAAATAAAAATGTTGGATCAGTTAAACGCTTTAAACCCCCGACAATATGAAGCCGTTACCGCCCCAGAGCAAAGTGTTCTGGTGTTGGCGGGTGCCGGTTCTGGGAAAACGCGTGTGTTAACGACGCGTATCGCTTACTTATTGAGTTCGTGTAATGTGCTCCCGTCCGAAATTTTGGCCGTGACCTTTACGAACAAGGCCGCCAAAGAAATGGTGACCCGTTTAGAGTCGATGATTCAACGTGATTTCCGTCGTATGTGGGTGGGAACCTTCCACGGGTTATGCCATCGTATTTTGCGTGCTCACGCGGTGGAAGCGGGTTTACCGACGACGTTCCAAATTATTGACCAGGGCGATCAGCTCTCCGCGATTAAGCGCATCATGAAAACGCGTGGTATCGATACGGAAAAGATGGAACCTCGTACGCTTCAGAATTACATCAACTGGAATAAAGAAAATGCCATTCGCGCGGGCTCCGCTCACGATGACGTGGATGGTTTGGGCGTGAAGCTCTACAAAGATTACGAAACGCTTTGTCAGAAAGAAGGCATTGTCGACTTTGCCGAATTATTGTTGCGTACGTTTGAACTCTTGGAACGCAATGAAATCATTCGTGCGCACTATCAAGATCGCTTCCGTCATATTTTGGTGGACGAATTCCAAGATACGAACACGCTTCAGTATCGTTGGATCAAGTTATTAGCGGGCCTTTATCGTACGGATCGTAAGCCCAACTGCGTTTTCGCCGTCGGGGACGATGACCAGTCGATTTACTCGTTCCGTGGCGCCTGCGTGGGGAACATGAAGTCGTTCTTGACGGACTTTCATGTGAAAGAACCGATCCGTTTGGAAGAAAACTATCGTTCGACCTCGGTCATTTTGGAAGCCGCCAATGCCTTAATTAGCAACAATGCCAATCGTTTAGGGAAGAATCTCTGGACTTCTGCTGGGCGCGGTGAATTGGTGGACGTGGTTGAGCATTCGACGGACTTGGACGAAGCCAACTGGGTGGCCAAGCGCATTCGTTCGGCCCCAGGTAAGTACGTTAATCATGCGATTTTGTATCGTACGAACTCGCAGTCTCGTGTGATTGAATCGGCTTTACAAAACGCTGGGATTCCTTACCGTGTTTATGGTGGGTTACGATTCTTCGAACGTGCTGAAGTGAAGCACGTTTTGGCCTACTTACGTTTGTTGGTCAATCCCGATGACGATACGAGTTTCCTTCGTGTGGTGAATTTCCCCACGCGCGGGATTGGCGCGAAGTCTATTCAGACTTTACAAGAAGAGGCCCAACGTTTGGGCTTGAGCTTATGGGGCACGATGGAAAGCGCGAGCGCGAATTTCCCTGCTCGTTTGAGTTTCTTTACTGAGTTGATCGATGCTATGCGTCGTGAAGCGGCGGGTCGTCCTTTGCCGGATGTGATTAAGTTAATCATGCGTCGTTCGGGCCTTGAAGAACACTACGGTAAGGAACGTGACGGGGAAGATCGTTTAGCTAACATGGCTGAAATCATCAGTGCCGCGCGTGGGTATATGGCCACGGAAAACATTGATGAAAATCACGATGCTTTCGAGCCCTTTGATGATAAGACGACGCCGATTTTAGGGTTCTTGACGCAATCGACGTTAGAAGCGGGCGACAAGAACGAGCAAGACGATGTGGACGCTGTGCAGTTAATGACGGTTCACTCGGCCAAGGGTTTGGAATTCCCGTACGTTTATATTGTGGGGGTTGAAGAAGGGATCTTTCCTCACTTTGCCTCGCGCGATAAGCCCGATGGGGTAGATGAAGAACGTCGTTTGATGTATGTGGCCATTACGCGTGCCCAACGTCATTTGGTCATTTCTCACTGTCAGACTCGTCGCATGTACGATAAAGAACGCGACTCTATGCCTTCGAGCTTCTTAGAGCAGATTCCTGCGGAATTAACCAAGGTTAAGAGCTTGGTGAAGCCGGCGTATAATGACTATGGTTCAAGTCGTTCTCGCGGTTGGGATCGTCCGAGTTTCGGGGGTGAACGCTCTTATGAACGTTCTTCGCGTTATGGGAATAATGACCGTTACGGCAGTAATGACCGTTATGGAAATAGTCGTTATGGGGATCGTAACGGCCGTGACGATGCCAATGAATGGACGCAACGTGATCGCTCGATGGATAAAAAGGACAATGAGTTCTTGAATCGAATGAAGACTGTGAAGTCTGAAAAGTATGGCAATCAGTGGGGTTACATTCAGGGGGATCGTGTGGATCATCCGAAGTTTGGTAAAGGGACGATTAGTTTGATTACCGGGATGGGCGATGACACGCGTGCTGTGATCGAATTCGATAATGGTCAGCGTCGTGAGTTACTGCTCGCGATTGCACACAAGAATTTGGTTAAATTGCCCCGTTAATGTTACACTTTTCGCCTTGTAGAGCATGACGTATTGTCATTGCTCCGGATGCGACTGTAGTTCAACAGGATAGAACGTCTCCCTCCTAAGGAGATAATCCGGGTTCGAGTCCCAGCGGTCGCACCACGATATGAAAACCCGTTTCAGCATTGAAGCGGGTTTTTTGCACTCTATTCAAGAGCGACCTGCGGTTGGTTTATTGAGCTAACGCTAAATCGGTGCTATTGAAGCTTGGGTTAAATCAAGCATCGTTAACTAAAACCATTTTCGCCATTTGACGAAAAAGGTTTGATTAGAGTATGGGCGTTCTCGTTCAGTTGGCAGAACGTTATTCATGGCGTCTTTATTGGGTTTGGCCGTGTAAGTGGCGATCTCGACTTTGGTAGTGAAAATCCTATCGAGAATGCGTTTTTAGTCCTTGTATGATGGGGGAAACGCCTTTTCTAGGATTCAAAAATGATCAAGAAAATCTGCCTTGTCTCGAGTTTGTTGGTCGCTTTCTCGAATACCGCTGCTTTAGCTGAAAACCCAGACGTTCTCCAATGCAAAGAACTCTCTGATCTTCATCGCTATGATCAGGCTTTTCCTCTGTGTCTAAAAGTCGCAGAGCAAGGGGAGGCGAGCGCCCAATTTAGGGTTGGCGTGATGTACGACGAGGGCTTAGGGGTCAAGGAAGATGATCAAAAAGCCTTTGAATGGTTTGAAAAGGCAGCACGAAACGGCAATAGAGTCGCCCAATACAATTTGGGCTCGATGTATCTCACCGGTGAGGGGGTTTCTCAGGACGATCAGCTAGCGTTTCAGTGGTATTTGCAAGCTGCCGAACAAGGGGATGCTAAAGCTCAATACAACGTGGGGGTGATGTACGTTGAGGGGCAGGGCATTTTCAAGGACGTCAAAAAGGCTGTACCGTGGTTTGAAAAATCTGCGGAGCAGGGCAATGAAAGAGCGCAATTCAATTTAGCGCTGATGTATAACGCGGGCCAAGGCGTTAAACAAGATTTCGAGAAAGCGATGATGTGGTGTGCTCGAGCGGCGGAAAAAGGCTACGCGCCCGCGCAATATAACTTAGGGGGCTTGTATCGGAGAGGCGAACTCGTGCATAAGGATTTAAGAAAAGCCTTTGAGTGGTATCAGCGGGCTGCGATGCAGGGACTCAAAGAAGCTCAGTACAACGTGGGCCTGATGTATTACGACGGGGATGGTGTCTCAGTTAATCGCAAGAAAGCCTTTGAATGGTTTAAAAAGTCGGCGGAACAGGGGGTGGCGCAAGC